>DATCFQ010000033.1:0-4168 GCA_036509495.1 Caulobacteraceae bacterium | reverse complement strand
CTCCTCGTCGATCAGCTCCTGCGGGAAACCGTAGCGGGCGCGGCGCCATTTCACCTGCTGCTCGTAGATCGGGATGCGGGCGACATAGGCTTCGAACTCTTCGTCGGAATACTTCTCGACCATGCGGCCGACCATGCGCTGCCAGCCGATGGTGGAGACGCACCAGCAGAAATATTCGTCGACCCACTTGGTCCAGATGCGCATCTGGGCGGCCAGATAGGGGTCGGACGGCCGCATCGGATTGGCCTTGGGGAACACGTCCTCGAGGTATTCGCAGATCACCGTGGATTCGGTGATCACCTTGCCGTCGTGGTCCAGGGCCGGGACCTGGCCGTTGGGATTGATCTTGGTGAACCACGGCTCGTGGTGCTCGAACACCGCCGGATTCAGCTGCCGGCGGGTGAACTCCAGGCCCTTCTCGTAGAGGGTCAGGAGTGGCTTCAGCGAATTGGCCCCAGGTCCGAAACAATAGAGCGTCAGCATCAGGTCTCCTCCGGGGCTAAGCGGTCGCCGGCTGGGCGCGGTTCCTGACCAGGTCCTCGACCACGCCCGGATCGGCCAGGGTCGAGATGTCGCCGAGGTTGCCGGTATCGTTCTCGGCGATCTTGCGCAGGATCCGCCGCATGATCTTGCCCGAGCGGGTCTTGGGCAGGCCGGGCGCCCACTGCAGGTGGTCGGGCTGGGCGATGCCGCCGATCTCCTTGCGCACCCACTGGATCAGCTCCTTGCGCAGGGCGTCGGTGGGCTCGATCCCGGCCTTCAGGGTCACATAGGCGTAGATGCCCTGGCCCTTGAGGTCGTGGGGGAAGCCGACCACCGCCGCCTCGGCCACATCGTGATGGGCGACCAGGGCCGACTCGATCTCGGCGGTGCCCAGCCGGTGGCCCGAGACATTGATCACGTCGTCGACCCGGCCGGTGATCCAGTAGTAGCCGTCCTCGTCGCGCCGGCAGCCGTCGCCGGTGAAATAGAGCCCCGGATAGGTCGAGAAATAGGTCTGGAAGAAGCGCTCGTGGTCGCCATAGACGGTGCGCATCTGGCCGGGCCAGGAGTCCGAGAGGCAGAGGTTGCCCTGCACCGCGCCCTCCAGCGGCTTGCCCTGTTCGTCGACCAGCAGCGGCTTGACTCCCGGCAGGGGTTTGGTGGCCGACCCGGGCTTCAAAGCCGTGGCGCCCGGCAGGGGGGTGATCATCATGCCGCCGGTCTCGGTCTGCCACCAGGTGTCGACGATCGGGCAGCGGCCGCCGCCGACCACGCGGTGGTACCAGAGCCAAGCCTCCGGATTGATCGGCTCACCGACGGTGCCGAGCAGCCGCAGCGACTTGCGCGACGTACGCGTGACCGGTGCGTCGCCTTCGCGCATCAGGGCGCGGATGCCGGTGGGGGCGGTGTAGAGGATCTCGACCTTGTGCTTGTCGACCACCTCCCAGTAGCGCGAGGCGGAGGGATAGGTCGGGATGCCCTCGAACATCACCGAGGTCGCCCCATTCGCGAGCGGGCCATAGACGATGTAGCTGTGGCCGGTGACCCAGCCGACGTCGGCGGCGCACCAGTAGATCTCACCCGGGCGGTAGTCGAAGACCATCTGGTGGGTCCAGGAGGCCCAGGCCAGGTAGCCGGCGGAGGTGTGCAGCACCCCCTTGGGTTTGCCGGTCGAGCCGGAGGTGTAGAGGAGGAACAGCGGGTCTTCCGCGCTCATCGGCTCGGGCAGGCATTCGGCGGGGACCTTTTTGCGCTCCTCGGCCCAGACCAGGTCGCGGCCCGGGGTCATATTGACATCGGCCTGGGTGCGCTGGACCACCAGCACCTTGTCGACGTTCGGGCACTCCTTCAGCGCCTCGTCGACATTGGCCTTCAGCGGCACTGTCTTGCCGCCGCGCAGGCCCTCGTCGGCGGTGATCAGGAAGCGGGAGTCGCAGTCGAGGATGCGGCCGGCCAGGCTCTCGGCCGAGAAGCCGGCGAACACCAGCGAATGCACCGCCCCGATCCGCGCGCAGGCCAGCATGGCCATCGGCGTCTCGGGCACCATGGGCATGTAGATGGTGACCCGGTCGCCCTTCTGGACCCCCTGCGCCTTCAGCACATTGGCCATGCGGCAGACCTCGGCATAGAGCTCGCCGTAGGTGACGGTGCGGGTCTCGCCGGGCTCGTCGCCCTCCCAGATGATGGCGACGTCGCCCGAGCGCTTGGGCAGGTGCCGGTCCAGGCAATTGGCGGAGACGTTCAGCACCCCGTCCCAGAACCAGCGGATGTGGAAATCGGCCTTGTGGAACGAGACGTCCTTGATCCCGGTCGGCGGGGTCATCCAGTCCAGCCGCTCGGCCATGGAGCGCCAGTATGCGTCGGGGTCGGTTTCGACCTGGCGCACGGCCGCCTCGTAGTCGGCGGCGGTCATCAACGCCCGTTCGGCCCAATCGGACGGCACGGGAAAGACCTCGGACTGGCTCACCAAGCGTCTCCTCAAGACGGTCTGTTCTGCCTTCGCTTATAAGGTCCGCTCTTGACGGCGCAATCGCGCCCTTCAAGTTGCGCGCGTGAGCGATTCGGCGCTGAGCAAGGGCTTTGTCGTGGCCGCCGCCGTCCTGGCGCTGGCCGGCTGCAAAGGCGGCAACGGCCAGGCCCAGGGACGCGAGACCCCATCGGGTCTTCCGGTGCCGCGCTATGTCTCGCTGAAATTCGCCGAGGTGAACGCCCGCGGCGGTCCCGGCGACGACTACCGGCTGCTGTGGGTCTATCGCGCCAAGGGCCTGCCGGTGCAGGTGATCGAAGAGACCCCCGACTGGCGCCGCGTCTGCGATCCGACCGGCGCGATCGCCTGGGTCAAGGCCACCGGCGTCGATGGCCGCCGCACGGTCATCCACCTGAAAGGCGAGCCCCTGCCTCTGCTGGACAAGCCGGCCCCAGGCGCCAAGACCGACGCGGTGCTGGCCGCGCGCGCGGTCACCTTCCTGGACCGCTGCAATCGTGGCTGGTGCCGGCTGAGAGGCAAGGGCGCGGGCGGCTGGGCCCAGGCGAACGAGCTTTGGGGCGTCGACGATCGCCGGCAATGTCGTTGAGGCCGGGGCGGCCCGCGTGGTAACCCAACGCCCCAAAGCGGAGGGCCCTGTGTCGAGCGAACCCTATAATCCGGCCCTGTCGGCCAAGAGCCGCTTCGAAAAAGAGGACCTGCTCGCCTGCGCCCGCGGCGAGATGTTCGGTCCCGGCAACGCCCAGCTGCCGGCCCCGCCGATGCTGCTGTTCGACCGCATCATCCACATCGACACCGATGGCGGCCCGCACGGCCTCGGCCATATCCACGCCGAGTTCGACATCGATCCCGACCTCTGGTTCTTCGCTTGCCACTTCATCGGGGACCCGGTGATGCCGGGCAGCCTGGGCCTGGACGCCCTCTGGCAGCTGGTCGGCTTCTACCTCGGCTGGATCGGCGGCAAGGGCCGCGGCCGGGCGCTCGGCTGTGGCGAGGTGAAGTTCGCCGGCGAGGTGACGCCGAACATCAAGACCGTCACCTACAAGATCGATATGAAGCGGGTGATCAACCGCCGTCTGGTGATGGGCATCGGCGACGGGGTTTTGGAAGCCGACGGCAACCCTATCTATACCGCGACCGACCTGCGCGTCGGCCTGTACCAAAGAACCTAGAGCGGGTCGCCAAGCATGCGCCGGGTCGTCGTCACCGGGATAGGCATCGTCTCCTCCATCGGCTCCAACGCCGACGAGGTGCTGGCTTCCTTGCGCGAAGCGAAGTCGGGCGTGGTCGCCGCCCCCGAATACACCGAGCTCGGTTTCCGCTGCCAGGTGCACGCGCCGGCCAAGCTGGTCGACTGGGAGTCGATGGTCGACCGCCGGGCCGCCCGTTTCCTCGCCCCCGGCACCGCCTATGCCCACGTCAGCATGGACCAGGCGATCGCCGATGCTGGCCTGGGGCCGGAGGAGGTCTCCAACGAGCGGGTCGGACTGATCGTCGGCTCGGGCGGACCCTCGACCAGCACCATCGTCCAGGCCGCCGAGATCACCCGCGAGAAGGGCCCCAAGCGGATCGGCCCCTTCGCCGTGCCCAAGGCGATGAGCTCGGGCCCCTCGGCGGTGCTGTCGACCTGGTTCAAGATCAAGGGGATCAACTTCTCGATCGCCTCGGCCTGCGCCACCTCGACCCACTGCATCGGCTCCG
>DATCFQ010000032.1:0-7116 GCA_036509495.1 Caulobacteraceae bacterium | reverse complement strand
CTGCGAACGCGGCGCGTCATCCGGCCCACAAGGCCGGCGAGAGCCTCGCCTAGCGTGGGGCGTCGGCTCGCCAAGCTGATCGGACCGATCGAGCGGGCGCTGTGGGACCGCTCGCCTGTGATCCTGATCTATCACCGCGTGGCGCCGCAGATGGACGACCTCTGGGGCATCGCCGTCGAACCCGACCGCTTCGCCGAACAGATCGACGCCCTGAAGCAGGTTCGCGATGTGGTTTCGCTGGACCAGGTGCTGGCCTGGATGGCGCATGGCCGCCCAAGCGAGCGGCCGCTCGCCGCCGTCACCTTCGACGACGGCTATCACGACGCCCTGACCACGGCGCAGCCGATCCTGGAACAGCGCGATTGTCCGGCTACGGTCTATGTCGCGACCGGTCCGGTGGAGTCCGGCAGCGCCTATTGGTGGGACGAGCTGGTGCGCATCGTCATGGAAGCGCCCTCGCACGGGCCCCCGCTGCAGCTTCAGATCAACAACCGGTCCATCGCCTGGCTGGCCGCCGGCGACCGGGGCGGCCGCCAGCGCGTCTGCCGCCAGATCCGCCGCCGGCTGCGCGACCTGCCCCCTTCCGAGATCGACATCCATCTGGACGCCATCTGCGCCTGGGCCGGCGCCGAGCGGGGGGTGCGGCCCCAGGACCGGCCGATGACCGCCGAGGAGGTCGGCAAGCTATCCGGCCATCTGGTGACCATCGGCGCCCACACCGCCCGCCATCCCTCCCTGCCGACGCTTTCCGGGCCCGAGCAGCTCGCCGAGATGAACGAGAGCCGCCGGGCCTGCGAGGCCTGGACCGGCGGGCCGGTCCTGCACTTCGCCTATCCGTTCGGGCACTATGATCGCCTGGGCGTCCAGGCGGCGCGGACGGCCGGCTTCCGCTCGGCCTGCGCCACCACGCCGGGGGTGGTGCGACCCTGGACCGACCCGCTGTGCTTGCCGCGGATCACGCCTGGGCGGATGGACGGCGAGGCCCTGACGCGGCTTTTGTCCTGACCATGATCGTCGCGGAACTCGTCTCGGCGCGGGTGCTGAACGGCGCCGCGCGCCACTCGATCGCCCTGTCGCAGGCCTTGGCCGAGCGCGGCCATGAGGTGCTGCTGCTGCATCGGCCCGAACTCGATCTGCCGGCGCTCCCGGCCGGAGTGACGCCGCTGGCCACCGGATTCCGGCGCAGTCCCGGGACTATGACCGACCTCGCCCGGCGTCTGAAGGCGGCGGGGACTGAGGTGATCCACACCCACATGAGCAGCGCCCACTTCCACGGCGCCCTGCTGCGGACCTTCTGGGGCGTCCCGACCGTCGCCGCCGCCCACGCCCGGCATTTCCAGCCGCACTGGCTGTTCAACGATCGCGTCATCGCCCCCAGCCGCTCGACCGCCGCCTACCACCTGAGGGTCAACCGCATCTCGCCCGCGCGCCTGCGGGTGATTCCCAATTTCATCGATCCGGACGCCTATCCGCAGATCACCCCCGAGCGGCGCGCCGCCGCCCGCGCCCGGCTGGGGTTGGACCCGGACGCCCTGGTCATCGGCTCGGTCGCCGACATCACCCCTGGCAAGCGGCCCTCCGACCTCATCGCCGCCGCCCGGCCGCTGCTGCAAGCCGGCGCCCGGCTGGTGATCGCCGGGGCCGAGCTCGACGCGGGCGAGGCCACGCGGGTGCGGGCGGCGGCCGCCGCCGGACTGGGCGTGGAGCTGCTCGGCCGCCGCACCGACGTGGCGGAGATCCTGCCGGCCTTCGACGTCTTCGCCCTGGCCTCCGAGCGCGAAGAGATGCCGATGGCGGTGCTGGAAGCCATGGCCGCTGGCCTGCCGGTGGTCGCGGTGGACACCGGCGGCTTGCCGGAGATGGTGGCGGAGGGCGAGACGGGCTTCCTGGTCGGGGCGCGCGACACCACCGCGATGGGCGAGCGACTGCAGAGGCTCGCCGACGATCCCGCGCTCAGGGCCCGGATGGGCGCCGCCGGCCGGGCCCGGGCCTTCGCCGATTTCGGCCGTGGGCCAATCGTCGAGCGGATCGAGGCGGTCCTGGCCGAGGCCGCGGCGCTGAGGCCGGGGTGGCGCGGTTAGGCACTCTTTTTCCGCTCATCCGCGCGAAAGCGGGGACCCAGGCTTTTTCAACCACGAACCTCACGAACGGGGCCGCACTGGCATGTTCGTGAGGTTCGCTCGACGCTCGGCAGCCGGACGAAGCTGGGGTCCGCCGCCAGCCAGCGCATCGCCGGATAGGCGGTGACCGCCACCCGGACCACGTCCAGGGCGCGGCGGCGGGGCGGCGCGGGCCTGGCGACGTCAGCGGGCACGCCGCAGCTCAGGGCTCGGTCGGGGCCGCCGACAGCCGGCGGGCGGTGTCGGCGGCGGCTGCGCGCAGATCGTCCAGATGCTCGGCGACGATCTGGGGCGTGGTGGTGGCGCGGCGGGTCCAGGTCAGGTTCAGGCTGGCCACCACCAGGCCCGAGACGATGATCGGCACGGCGATGGAGTTGCGCCCGTCGTCGGCCATCAGCTTCTGGCCGACGCCCTCTCCGGCGATGCTCGGATCGCGCTGGCCATAGCCCTGGGCCTGGGTCTGGGCCACCAGCCGCGCCACCCAGACGGCGTCGCGGGCCAACCCCGCCTCGGGGGAGGCCTCGGCCTGCACCTGGCCCAGGATCTCCTCGCGCTCGGCCTGGCTGCAGAAGCTGAAATAGGCGCGTCCCGTGGAGGTCAGCAGCATGCTGATGCGCGCGCCCACCGGCCCCAGCGGCAGGTGCGAGACGTGCGAGCGCGGCCGGTTGGTCTCGATCACCTCCATCTGGGCGCCGCGGCGGACCGCCAGCACCGAGGGCCAGTTCACCCGTTCGCACAGCCCCGCCATGATCGGCGAGGCGATCTCCACCAGCCGGCTGGATTCGTCGCTGCGCAGCCGCGCCGAGCGGCAGGAGGGCAGATAGGCGCCGTCGGCCATCCGCTGCCAGACCAGGTTGCGCTCGCCCAGGGTGCGCAGGATCCTGAGCAGGGTCGCCTTGGGCAGGCCGGTGATGGCGTGCAGCTGCTTCAGCCCCGCGCCGGGACCGGTCTGCAGCGCTTGCAGCACGTCCAGGCCCCTTTCGAGGGCGCGGATCGACTTCACCGAGGGGGCGGCCATGGCCGGCGTATTTCACATCGTGAAACCCGGCGCGCAAGCATCCTGGCGCATCGGGGGCCAGGGGGCCTAAGCCTGTGCGAGCCGCCCGTCAGAGCGGCCGGAGGCGCGCTTGAGGAACATCGACTACTTCGACCGCAGCGCCGAGCGGCATCCGGACCGGCCGGTGATCGTCGACGGCGACACGCGCTGGAGCTACGCCGAGGCCCGCGGGCTCAGCCATCAGCTCGCCCGCGCCATGCAGGCGGCGGGGCTGGAGGCCCAGGCGCCGGTGGCGATCTTCTCGCCCAACCACGCCTCGGTGCTCTTGGTGCTGCTGGGCCTATGGCGGGCCGGCGCCGTCTGGGTTCCGGTGAACACCCGCAACGCCCTGGACGCCAATATCGCCTATCTCAACTACGTCCGCGCCGGCTGGCTGTTCTACCATTCCAGCTTCGGCGCCGAGGCCCAGGCGGTGAAGGCCGAGGTCCCCAGCATCCAGCACCTGGTGTGCCTGGACGGCCCCGACTGCGGCCATCTTTCGCTCGACGCCTTCATGCAGGGCGGCGAGGGCGGCGAGCTGGCCGACCAGGGCGATCCGGTCGGTAACCCCGACGATCTGGTGGCGATCATCGCCACCGGCGGCACCACCGGGGCGGCCAAGGGCGTGCGGGTGCCCAACCGCAGCTGGGGAACGCTGATGGAGACCATCGGCAACCTGATGCCGGCCTCCGACCCCGTCTGTCTGGCCAGCGCCCCCCTGACCCACGCCGCCGGCCCCGTGGCCATGGCCGCCATCGCCATGGGCGCGACCGTGGTGGTGCTGCCGAGGTTCGATGCGGAGCTGGTGATGCGGGCCATCGGCGAGCACCGGGTCACCCACATGTTCCTGCCGCCGACGGCGCTCTATTCGATGCTGGCGCACCCGAACGCGAGTCGGTTCGACTATTCGAGCCTGAAGTATTTCCTGCTGGCCGGCTCGCCGGTCTCTCCCGACAAGTTCCGCCAGGCGACCGAAGTGTTCGGCCCCTGCCTGTGCCAGAGCTACGGCCAGACCGAGGCGCACATGATCGTCACCTGGCTGCCGCCGGACGTGGTGACCGCCGCCGCCGGGGGCGAGCACCCCGAGCGGCTGATGAGTTGCGGCCGGCCGAGTTATCCGGTGCGGGTCGAGATCATGAATGATGAGGGCGGGTTGCTGGCCCCGGGCGAAGTCGGCGAGATCGTGGTCCGCGGCGGCCTGGTCGGCGACGGCTATTTCGAGCTGCCCGAGGCCACGGCCGAGGCGAGGGCTTTCGGCTGGCACCACACCGGCGACGTCGGCCGCAAGGACGCGGACGGCTTCGTCTATATCGTCGACCGCAAGAAGGACATGATCGTCACCGGCGGCTTCAACGTGTTCTCCGCCGAGGTCGAGGCGGCGGTGATGGAGCTGGATGGCGTGCGCGAATGCGCCGTGGTCGGCGTCCCCGACGACAAATGGGGCGAGGCGGTCACCGCGGTGGCAGCCCTGAACGACGGCGCCAGCATCACTCCGGCGGCGATCATCGCCCACTGCAAGGCCCGCCTGGGCGCGGTGAAGGCCCCCAAGGCCGTGCACCTCTGGCCCGATGTCCCCCGCACCGCCGCCGGCAAGTTCGACAAGAAGGCCATCCGCGCCCGGTTCTGGCAGGGAGCCGAGCGGAACGTGCATTGAGGCCCCTCTCCCCCTGCGGGAGAGGGTGGCCACCCCTCTCCCGCAGGGGGAGAGGGTTCGAAAACGGTAACTGATACTCTCACTCCATGGTCGATTCGCCCTCGTGGATGAGCTGGGCGCGGGGGGCGCCGCGGGGCGAGCTGCGGCGGCCGGTTTCCGGGCGGCTCACCGCCGCCGGGGCCATGGCCTTCGCTGCGGCGGTGGTGATGGTGATCATCTACACCCAGTGCTGGCTGATGGCGCTGCAGGGCGACAAGGGCGAGGCGGCCGACTCGGCCCTGACCCGGGCCATGTTCTTCCCGGCCTATGGCTGTTCGGTCCTGCTGCTGGCGATGAATCCGGGCGAGACGCTACGCACCTTCCTGCGTCAGCCGCTGCTGATCCTGATCCTCTGGATCGTCGGCATCTCGGCCCTGTGGTCGATCAGCCCCGACCAGACCCTGCGCCGCGCCGTCGCCCTGGCGTTCACCACCCTGGGCGGCGTCATCCTGGCGGCCCGCTGGCGCTGGGCGGGCCTGGCGGAGATCTTCGCCACGGCCATCGGCATCCTGGCCGTGGTCAGCCTGGTGGTGGCGCTGGCCGTCCCCTCGTTCGGGGTCATGCACGAGCTGTTCCCCGGCGCCTGGCGCGGCCTCTGGCTGGAGAAGAACGCGCTCGGCAACATGATGACCATCGGCTTCATGGCCTGTGTCGCGGCCGCCCTGCTGGAGCCCCGGCGGGCGATGCTGTGGTGGCCGACGGCGGCGCTCTGCCTCCTGCTGGTGCTGCTGTCGACCTCCAAGACCTCGCTGGTCTCCTGCCTGCTCGGCATGGGCGGCCTGGTGCTGGTGTGGATCGTCCGCCGCGGACGGGTCGGCCGGCTGATCGGAACCTATGGCGCAGTCATGGGCGTGCTGCTGGTCGGCTTCGTGGCCCTGGTCGCCTCCAATGTGGTGCTGGCCGCGCTCGGCAAGGACGCCACCCTGACCGGCCGCACCCAGATCTGGGCGGCGGTGATGCGGCGCATCCAGGACCGGCCCTGGCTCGGCTACGGCTATGGCGCGGTGTGGGACGACACCTCGCCCTGGGCGCCCTTGGCCTGGATCGTCAAGCAGGCCGGCTTCCGCCCCGCCCACGCCCACAACAGTTGGCTCGAGCAGTGGTTGGGACTGGGCATCCCTGGCCTGATCGCCTGGGCGCTGTATTTCCTGGAGACCTGCACCCGCGCGCTGATCGCGCTCTATCGCAGCGCCGGCGCCTATCTGGCGATCCCGTTCCTGCTGGTCTACGCCATGACCAGCCTGACCGAGAGCATCGCGGTGATCTTCAACGACTGCCGCTGGCTGTTCTTCGTGGCCATCGCCGCCAAGCTGGCCGCGCCGGATGGGTCCGCCGCTCTTGCGCCGGCCCGCCGCCCGGTCCGGCCCAGGGTCCCCCGGCCCTGAACTGACCCCGCCGCTGGCGCGAATCCTGCCGGGAGAGCGTCGATGCGTCCAAAGCTGGGACAACGCCGATGCTCGACCCCACCGCTCCCATCGCCCGTCCGGCCTATCCGGCCGAAATCCGTTCGCTTGCGCCTGTGGGTTTCCTGGCGCTGGCCTGGGTGATCATCAACCAATTCGAGGACCGGCTGGGACTGCACGTCGGCAGGGCGCTCGGCTTCGTCGCCCATGGCTACATGGGCTCGGACCTGTTCTTCGTGCTCAGCGGTTTCTGGCTGGCGCATGTGGTCGCCACCCAGGTGGATACCGGCCAGACCAGCTATGCCTCGATGGTCTGGCGGCGCATGTCGCGGATCTATCCGCTGCACCTGGCGACCATCGCCCTGATGGCCGGCCTGATGCTGATCTCGGCCCGTCTCGGCGAGGCCCCGCGCACCGACGTCTTCGACCCGGTGGGCCTGATCGGCAACGTCCTGCTGGTGCACGCCTGGGGGGCGCTACCGACGGTGTCCTGGAACTTCCCGTCCTGGATGGTTTCCGCCGAGTGGTTCGCACTGCTCGTCTTCCCCGGCATGCTGTGGCTGGCCCTGAAGGGCTGGAGCCGCGCGGCCGTCGCCCTGATCGCGCCGGTGCTGCTGATGGCCGCCCTGTTCGAGAGCGCCCATGCCCGCGGCGTGCTGTTCACCGACATGACCGCCCAGGTCGGCGTCTTGCGCACCCTGCCCGACTTCCTGTTCGGCGCCGGCCTCTATCGGTTCGGCCTGCAGCGGGCCCTCGGCCCGCGCTGGGGGGCGGCGACGGTGGTCCTGGCCCTTGCCTGGATCGGCGCGGCCTGCCAGCTCGGCCTCAGCGATCC
The DNA here is from genome assembly GCA_036509495.1 of Caulobacteraceae bacterium. Lineage (GTDB taxonomy): Bacteria > Pseudomonadota > Alphaproteobacteria > Caulobacterales > Caulobacteraceae > JANWHQ01. The sequence continues at coordinate 29 of DATCFQ010000032.1, read as the reverse complement.
CTGGGTCTGGCCGGCGTTCGGGCCGCTGG
>DATCFQ010000031.1:0-4919 GCA_036509495.1 Caulobacteraceae bacterium | reverse complement strand
CGTCGACCGTTCTGGCGGCAAGGCCGACATGGGGGCGCCGGTGGTGGCGCTCGCCAGCATCACCGTGCCGGCCTATCCCGCCGACGCGCTGCCGCCGGAGCTGGCGGCACTGCCGGCCGAGGAGCCGGGCTCCAAGAGGCTGAGGGCATGAGCGGCCGCATCCGCCTGGGCGTGAACATCGACCACGTGGCGACCATCAGGAACGCCCGCGGCGAGAGCTATCCCGAGCCGCTGCGCGCGGCCGAGGCAGCGATCGCCGCCGGCGCCGACGGCATCACCGCGCACCTGCGCGAAGATCGCCGGCACATCTCCGACGCCGACATCGACGGGCTCTCGGCGCTCTGCCTCCGGCGCGGCAAGCCGCTCAATCTCGAGATGGCGGTGACCGAGGAGATGCTGGCCATCGCCCTGGACCATCGCCCCTTCGCCGCCTGCATGGTGCCCGAGCGGCGCGAGGAGTTGACCACCGAGGGCGGCCTCGACGTGGTGGGCGGCCACAATCGCATCGCCCCTGCGGCGCGGGCGCTGCGCGAGGCGGGCACGCGGGTGTCGCTGTTCATCGAGGCCGATCCCAACCAGATCGCCGCCGCCGCCGAGGCGGGGGCCCAGGTGGTCGAGCTGCATACCGGCGCCTATTGCGAGGCGGTGCGGGCGGGCGATGCCGAAAGGGCGCTGCGCGAAATGGAGCGGTTGACCGTCGGCGCCGCCCAGGCGGCTGGGCTCGGCCTGGAGGTCCACGCCGGGCACGGCATCGATTACGCCACGGTGACGGCAGTGGCCGCCATCCCCAGGCTGGCCGAACTCAACATCGGCCATTTCCTCATCGGCGAGGCGATCTTCATCGGACTCGAAGCGGCCATCCGCCGCATGCGGACCCTGATGGACGCGGCGACCCAGCCCGCCAAGGCCACCGCGTGATCGTCGGCATCGGATCGGACCTGTCGGACATTCGCCGCATCCAGTCGGCGATCGACCGTTTCGGCGAGCGCTTCACCCAGCGGGTGTTCACCGACGTCGAGCGCGCCCGCTCGCAGGCCAAGCCGGACGCCGCCGCCAGCTATGCGAAGCGCTTCGCCGCCAAGGAGGCCTGCGCCAAGGCGCTGGGCACAGGCTTCAGGCGCGGGGTCTACATGGCCGACATGGGCGTGGTGAACCAGCGCTCCGGCAAGCCGACCATGGCCCTGACCGGCGGCGCCGCCAAACGGCTGGCCGCCCTCGTTCCGCCAGGAATGCAGGGTTTCGTGCACGTCAGCCTCACCGACGACCACCCTTACGCCCAGGCCTTCGTCATCATCGAAGCCCTACCTCTCCAGGACCCTGCGGCGAGCACTCCGCTTGCCGGGGCCGCAGCCAAAGTCTAGCAAGCCTTCGCCATGGACAACGCCGACTACGCCGACGACGCGCGCGCGGAACCCGCCGACCCACCTCGCCCCAGCTCCGTCCAGGAGTGGTGGGAGATGGGCAAGTCGGTGATCATCGCGCTGTTCATCGCGCTGGTGATCCGCACCGTCTTGTTCCAGCCCTTCACCATCCCCTCCGGGTCGATGGAGCCGACGGTGCAGCCCGGCGACTATGTGATCATCGACAAGTACGCCTATGGCTACAGCCGCTTCTCGCTGCCGATCGCCCTGCCGCTGTTCCATGGCCGGCTGTTCGACCATGGGCCCAAGCGCGGCGACATCATCGTGTTCAAGCTGCCGCGCGATAACCACACCGACTACATCAAGCGGTTGATCGGCCTGCCGGGCGACCGGATCCAGGTGACCCGTGGGGTGGTCTATCTCAACGGCAAGGCCATGCCGCGCCAGGAACTCTCGCCGGGCGTCGAGACCGGCCCCTTCGGCATGACCCGTCCGGTCGCGCGCTTCCAGGAGACCATGCCCGGCGGCAAGACCTATGTGACCAATTCCTACGGCCCCGACGGCGACGCCGACAACACCGACGTCTATGTGGTGCCGGCCAAGTCCTACTTCTTCATGGGCGACAACCGCGACAACTCGGCCGACAGCCGCTTCCCGGAAGCGATCGGCGTCGGCTACGTGCCCGAGGAGAATCTGGTGGGCAGGGCCTCGTTCGTCCTTCTATCGTGGAACGACAAGGCGTCGATCTTCAAGCCCTGGACCTGGCTCCTGAATCTGCGCCCGAGCCGGTTCTTCCACGGGCTGGGCTAGCCTTGGAAGCGACCTGAATGGACGACATCCACGGGATCGGGGATCGCAGGGGACCGGCCAGCGAGCTGGTCGAGATCGCCAAGACCGTGATCTACGCCCTCTTGATCGCGTTCGCGATCCGGGTGCTGCTGTTCCAGCCCTTCACCATTCCCTCGGCCTCGATGGAGCCGACCCTGCTCCAGGGCGACTACATCATCGTCTCCAAGTTCGCCTACGGCTACAGCCGCCATTCCCTGCCGTTCAGCCCTCCGCTGTTCAGCGGCCGCATCGCCGGCACGGCCCCGCAGCGCGGCGACGTCATCGTCTTCAAGCTGCCGCGCGACAACCACACCGACTATATCAAGCGGCTGATCGGCCTGCCCGGCGACCACGTGCAGATCAAGGCGGGAGTCGTCTATCTGAATGGCAAGCCGGTCCCGCGCGAGGAGATGACGCCGACCACCGAGACCACGCCGTTCGGCTTTGCGCGCGCGGTGGAGCGCTACAAGGAGACCCTGCCGAACGGCCGGTCGTACGTCACCTATGCCTACGGATCGGACAGCGACGTCGACAATACCGGCGTCTATGTCGTGCCGGCCGGCCACTATTTCATGATGGGCGACAACCGCGACAACTCCCAGGACAGCCGCTTCCCCGAGGCGATCGGGGTCGGCTATGTGCCGTTCGAGAACCTGGTGGGCAAGGCGGACATCGTCCTGCTGTCGTGGAACGACAAGGGGTCGCTCCTGAAACCCTGGACCTGGTTCATCGACGCGCGGCCGAGCCGGTTCTTCCGCATCCTGAAGTGACGGCCGGGCCTAAGGACCGGCGCAAGGCGGCGGTGGCCGCGCTCGAGCGGACGCTCGGTCACAGCTTCACCGACCGCGACCTTCTGGAGCGGGCGCTGACCCATGCGAGCGCGGGCGACGGCGCCAAGGATGTGCGCCACAACGAGCGGCTGGAATTTCTCGGCGACCGGGTGCTGAACCTTTTGACCGCCGAGCGGCTGATGGAACTTTATCCCGAAGAGCGGGAAGGGGAGTTGACCAAGCGTATGCACGCCCTGATCTCAGGCGAGACCTGCGCCCGCGTGGCCGAGCGCATCGGCCTGTCGGAGGCGCTGAGGCTCTCGGGCGGCGAAAGCCGGCGGGGCGGGCGGGCTAACGCCACCATCCTCGGCGACGCCTGCGAGGCCCTGCTCGCTGCGCTCTATCGCGACGCCGGCCTGGACCGGACCCGCGAAATCTTCGACCGCATCTGGGCGGAGGAGTTCGAGGCGGCCCAGGTCCATGTCGGCTTCAATCCCAAGTCCGAGCTGCAGGAATGGGCCGCGCAACAGAAGCTGCCGGCCCCGGTCTACGAGGTGGTGTCCCGCTCGGGCCCGGCGCACGCCCCCACCTTCGAGGTCGAGCTTCGCATCGGCGATCTGGGCCCCGTCCGCTGTGAGGGCCGCTCGCGCCAGGTGGCCGAGAAGACGGCGGCCGAAGCCTTCCTCACGACGAGAGTGCGGACATGACCGAGCCATCGACCCGCGCCGGCTTCGCGGCGGTGATCGGCGCGCCCAACGCCGGCAAGTCGACCCTGGTCAACCGGCTGGTGGGATCCAAGGTCTCGATCGTCACCCCCAAGGTGCAGACCACCCGCTTCAACGTGCGCGGCGTGGTGATGGACCACGAGGTCCAGATCGTGCTGGTCGACACCCCCGGCATCTTCAAGCCGCGCCGCAGGCTCGACCGGTCCATGGTCCGCGCCGCCTGGAGCGGGGCCGAGGACGCGGACGTGGTGCTGCACCTGGTGGACTCCCAGGCCGAGGTGGCGATCGCGGCCGGCAAGGCGACCGGCGCCGACAAGATGTCGGTCGAGGACAGGATCCAGATCACCGAACGGCTGAAGTCCGCCGGCCGGCAGGCGATCCTGGCGCTGAACAAGGTCGACCATATGCGCCGCGACACCCTGTTGGCGCTGTCCCAGCAGCTCTATGAGACCGGGGTCTATTCGGAGGTGTTCATGATCTCGTCCGCCACCGGCTCGGGCGTGGACGACCTCATGCGCCGGATCTCCGAGCTGATGCCTGCCGGGCCGTGGCTCTATCCGGAGGACCAGAGCGCCGACGTGCCGATGCGGGTGCTGGCCTCGGAGGTCACCCGAGAGAAGGTCTATCTGCGGCTGCACCAGGAACTGCCTTATGCGGCGGCGGTGGAGACCACCGCCTACAAGGAGGACGCCAAGGGGGGCGTGCGCATCGAGCAGACCATCTTCGTCGAGCGTGAGGGTCAGCGGCCGATCGTGCTGGGCAAGGGCGGCCAGACGCTGAAATGGATCGGCCAGAAGTCGCGCGAAGAGCTGACCGAACTGCTCGGCCGGCCGGTGCACCTGTTCCTGCACGTCAAGGTCGACCCCCGCTGGGCCGAACGCCGCGAGCTCTACACGGGGATGGGGCTGGAGTTCGACGCCTGAGCCTCTCCCTTTTCCGCTCATCCCCGCGAAAGCGGGGAGCCAGGCTTTTCCTGTTCGAGACGACAGCCCCGGGTGCGAGCGATTCAGCTAAAACACCTGGGTCCCCGCTTTCGCGGGGATGAGCGGTTCAGTTGTGGGTCTCGCAGGCCGAAATGGAATTCGAGGACGACGCCTACGTGCTTTCGGCCCGGCCGCATGGCGAGACCGGGGCGATCGCGGACCTGTTGACCGCCACGCGCGGGCGCTGGGCCGCGCATGTGGCCGGCGGCGCGTCGCGGCGGATGAAGCCGATGCTGCAGGCCGGGGCGCGGG
>DATCFQ010000030.1:0-5069 GCA_036509495.1 Caulobacteraceae bacterium | reverse complement strand
CGAACTGCTGGTCATCGGCGGCGGCAAGGAACGCATGCGCCACTACTTCGACACCTATGGCTGGCCGGCCGGCCGGGGGGAGTCGAAGGACGAGCTGATCGCCCTGCTGCACAAGACCAAGACCGACTTCTTCACCGACATCATTGCGAGCGGCCAGCTGCCGCTCAGGCCCGGCATCGCGCGCATCGTCGACGAGGCGATCGCGGCAGGCGTCAGGCTCGGCGTCTGCACCACCTCCGCGCCCAAGGCCATCGACGGGGTCCTCGACCTGTTCGGACCCGAGCGGAAGGCCAAGTTTGAGTTCGTCCATGCCGGCGACGTGGTCTCCAGGAAGAAGCCCGATCCTGAGATCTATGACCTGGCCAAGCAGACGCTGGGACTGCCGGCCTCCGACTGCGTAGTGATCGAGGACAGCCGCAACGGCCTGCTGGCCGCCACAGGCGCAAGCCTGCCCACCCTGATCACCACCAGCGCCTACACCGCCGACGAGGATTTCACCGGCGCCATAGCCGTCGTGCCGGAACTCGGCGATCCGCCCGGCGTGCGGATCACCCTGGCCGACCTCGCCCAGCTTGCATCAAAACGGGCCGCGTGATGGGCTCCGCCCGCGTCATTTTTCGGAGACACTAAGGATGGGCGACATCACCATCGACGCCGTCGATCGGGCGATCAGGACCACGGCGGCGACCGTCCTGCGCAACGAGGAACACTTCTCGAACCTTGACGCCCTGGCCGGAGATGGGGATTTCGGAGCCTCGCTGGCGGCCGGCTTCCGGGTCATCGAAGTCGATCTCCCGGGCCTGGACAAGAGCAACATCGGCGCCTTCCTGCTGAAGCTCAGCATGATCATCTCCAAGCACGTCGGCGGCTCGTCGGGCCCGCTGTGGGGCACCGCCTTCATGCGGGCGGGGATGATCTGCAAGGACAAGACCTCGATCACCCTGGAGGATCTGGAAAAGATCGCCACGGCGGCCATCGAAGGCATCCAGCAACGCGGCGGCGCCCAGCCGGGCGACAAGACCCTGATCGACGTCCTGATTCCGATCCGCGACGTGATCGGCGAACATGCGCGCGGGGACGGCGACAACGACGCCGCCCTCAGGGACGCCACCGCCGCCGCTGAGGAAGCCACCGAACGCGCCAAGGCGTGGGTGGCCCGGCGCGGCCGCCAGCAGTTCACCGGCGATCGTAGTATCGGAACGCCCGACCCGGGCATGGTCGCGGTGGCCATCATCCTCGGCGACCTCTGCACCGAATTCGGCGTCAGCCGCATGGCCCAAGCCTGAAACGTCCGCACAACAAGAAACCCATCCCGATAGGGGGAACTGCCAAATGAAGAAATTCCTCAACGATCCGAACAACTTCGTCGCCGAGATGCTCGAGGGCGTGCACCTCGCCAACCCGGGCAAGTTCAAGCTCGTTCCCGAGTTCAACCTGATCTACCGGGCTGACCGGCCGGACAACTCGAAGGTCTCGCTGATCCAGGGATCGGGCTCCGGCCACGAGCCGGCCCACATCATGGCCGTCGGCCCGGGCATGCTGGACGCGGCCTCGCCGGGCGCGGTGTTCGCCGCCCCGCCGGTCGACACCTGCCTGGCCTGCATCGAGCACCTGAAGTCCGATGCCGGCGTGCTGGTGCTGATCAACAACTACCAGGGCGACCGGATGAGCTGGGACATGGCCATCGAGATGGCCCAGGCTCAGGGCATCAAGGTCGAGAAGTTCATCATCGCCGACGACGTCTCGGTGCCGAACAGCACCTATTCGATCGGCCGCCGCGGCGTGGCCGGCAACTTCTTCGTGATGAAGGCCTGCGGCGCGGCCGCCGAACGCGGCGCCAGCTTGGAAGAGCTCCTCAGGATCGCCGAGAAGGTCAATAGTCTGGTCCGCAGCATGGGCGTCGCCCTGACCTCCTGCGTCCCGCCGCTGAAGGGCAGCCAGCTGTTCGAAATGGGCGACGACGAGATGGAAGTCGGCATCGGCATCCATGGCGAGCCGGGCCGCCGCCGCGACAAGCTGAAGCCGGCCGACGCCATCGTCGACGAGATGTTCGACGCCATCGCCACGGACCTGCCGTTCAAGTCGGGCGACCGGGTCGCGGTGATGGTCAACGGCCTCGGCGGCACGCCGATCAGCGAACTCTATGTGCTCTATCGGCGCGCGGCCCAGCGCGCCAAGGACGCCGGCCTCAACATCGTGCGCAACTACGTGGGCGAATACTGCACCTCGCTGGAAATGGCGGGCGCTTCGCTGACCCTGCTGCGTCTCGACGCCGAACTCGAGGACCTGCTGGCGGCCCCGGCGGAAATCGCCATCCGGGTGTTCTGAGAACGTCCAAGCCTCGAGCTTTGCGGACGGCCGGAGATCCAGCGTCGCCGGCCGTTTCGCTTATCTGGAATCGGGCGAGCTGACCTCGCCTGGCTGACGGCTGGTCAGCCGGTCACGTCGGTCTCGGGGCGGTCGCCGCCGTCGGAGAGTTCGTCGCGCCAGTGACCGGACGCGTCCTCCCATGAGATGCCGGTCGTCTCGCCGGCGATCCGCTGCTCGGCGGCGGCCCGACTGGCGGCGAAGCGGGCCGCGTCGTGGGTCGGGAAGGTCTCGGAATAGACGCCGTCCACCCGATAGGCCCAGCCGCCGTCGTGTTGCACGATCTCATAGGTGACGTGGGCCATCCGCTGATCTCCTTCGCCGTGGCAGGGGCTGATGCGCCGGGCGTCAGTCATTCTAGTTCAAGCGCGCTGGGCGCGGAACCGGCGCCGAGACGTTGGTCTCAGGCCTGGCTGAAGCCGTGGGCGATGGCCACCGGGACCTTGTCACGCTGGATCCTGAGCAGCGGGTTCGGCCCGGGCTCCTCAACCTTCGCCAGGGTGTTGCGGTCTACATGCTCGAACGGCTGGGGACGGCCGCGGACCTGCAGCATGGTGGTCGCCACATAGCTCCAGCCGCCGTCCGGATTGAAGATGACGTCGAGCTCATAGGAGTCGGTCCGGAACGCCCACTCCAGGAAGTCGGTCGAGCCTATGCCGTAGCCGGGTGTGCCGCGCTCGGCCCTGACGGTGATGCGCTGGCCGTCCGCCGAGGCGCGCCCCTGGGCCAGGGCGACCTGGCCCCGCGGGATGGCGAGGGACTGCATGACCAGGCCGGTAGCCGGCTCATAGAGCCAATAGCCGAGCTGGTCGTGGAAGGTGGTGTCCTCGTCGGTCGAGCGGATGTGCAGGTGATAGCGCAGGCCGTAGAGCAGCTGCGGGCCGTTGGCCTGGGGATCGATCGGCTGCATCGCAACGCGCTCGATGAACTCGCGCCGCTCGGGGCCGCCGGCCTTGGGATTCAGGTCGACGCCCTTGCGCCCCTCCCAGACCCCGGCCAGCCGCCGGATCGGCCCGAGATTGGCCAGGGTGTCGGGATCGACATCCGCCGGCTCGGTGAAGATGTCATCGGGGAAGGGGTTCATCCCTGGCTCCAGCAAAGCTTGGAGCCGGGTGGACCGGCTGGCCCCTCGGGTCAAGAGGGACGGGCCGCCCCGATCGAAGGCTCAGCCCAGCTGCTTCTTCAGCTCCATGTTCTCGCGATAGAGGGTCATGATCTGCTGGAAGGGGCCTTCCACATAGGCCTTGAGCACTGGCATCTGCGCCGGGTCGACCTTCGCCTGATCGGCGAAACGGCCGATGATGGCGTCGGACTCGGTCATGAACCGCCCGGGCTCGACCTGGGCGGCGGGGAAGCTGACCTTCTCCAGGTGCGGCGCGAGTTCAGCCTTGGTCGCGTCCTCCTGCGGCGTGCCGGCGGTGAAGTCGCGGACCTCGACATCGCCCAGCAGCCCGGCCTCCAGCAGGAAGATCCGGATCTTCATGCAGAACGGGCACTTCTCCTGGAGATAGAGCACTGGGCGGAAGGCTGCGTCGGTCATGGCGTGTTTCCTGCTATCGATCACCTGCCGCCGGAGGGCGGGGTCGCGCTGCTGGAGGAACCCAGGAAGTCGTCGAAATTCACGCCAGCCGGCGGGGCGGCTTCCTTGGCGGCCGCGCCCGTCGTGGTGAAGCCCACCGACCGGCCCATGAAGATCACCCCCAGCCATAGCAGCAGCGACAGCACGGCCGCTGCCTTGGCCAGCCGGGGGACGGCCGCGTTCTCGCCCCAGTCGCCGCCGCGCCGGCCGGCGGTAAGCTGGAACACCAGCATGTTGAGGCCGGCCAGGGCCATCAGGGCGAACTTGATGCGAAAGAAGGTGTTGTCGACGTAGACCCGGGCGTTGGTGATGAACATCAAAGAGCCGGTGAGGACGGCGAGTCCGAACGCCGCCCAGGTCCATCTCAGCACCTCGGCCGACACCCGTTCGTAGGACCGCTCGCGCCCGGCCACGCCAAGGATGCGAAGATCGACGATCATGATGGTGCCGAACACCAGGCCGAGGGCGATGACGTGGGTCGCCTCGAGCATGGGGAACAGCAGAAGCGAGTTGCGGATGCCGGTGGCGATGCCGGAGTTCTGCAGAGCAGTCAGGAACGGAACCAGGCTCATGGTGCAGACTCAGGCCTTGGTCGCGGGGGACAGAGCGCCCCACACATGGTCATAGGCGATCAGCCTGCCGAGGAAAACGATCGCCAGCCAGACCAGGAGAGTGAACACCGCCATCGCCTTCACCGACCGGCGGTTGGCCAGGCTCTCGTCCCACTGGGCGCCCCGCGTCCGCACCGATCTCTGGAACGCCCAGGCGATGACCGCGCCCAGGATCACCAGGGTCATCTTGGCCCAGAACGAGAAGGTGACGAGCTCGCGCACAGGTTCGCCGACGATCATCAACAGGCCCGTTCCCAGCAGCAGCCAGAGCGCGCCGGTCAGCCACGGCCCGAAGCGCTGCTGGGTCTGCAGCACCGTGCGATCGGTTGCGATGTAGCCCAGAACCCGCAGGGTCATCATCAGCACGCAGCCGAGCACAACGCCGATCCCGGCGATGTGGATCGACTGGATCACCGGGATGGCCCAGGCCTCGTTCTTCTGGATCAGGACGCTGGGCGGCGTCGCGGCGATCCAGTCCGCGACGGTCATCACACCGGACATAATTCTCGGTC
>DATCFQ010000029.1:0-3107 GCA_036509495.1 Caulobacteraceae bacterium | reverse complement strand
GCTACAGCTCGAGCTACTGGACCCTGTTCGACCACACGCCCGGGGCCAAGCAACCCAGCTTCACCAGGACCAACGTGGTGCTGACCTATCAGGCGCCGGGCGACCGCTGGCACATCCAGGGCTACGTCGACAACCTGGAGAACAGCGCGGTCATCGCCACGGCGGCGCCGCCGAATTCCTCGAGCGGCGTGATCCCCTGGCTGCACTTGGAGGCTCCGCGCACCTTCGGCGCCCGCTTCGGCGTGAACTTCTAAGCCGGGGACTAAGCCTTGGCCGAGCGTCCCCGCCCTGCTGACGGCGGCGCTTCGGCCGCCTCGCTAGCGCGACGGCGCCCGCGCCGGCCCTGGCGCTGGCCTTCGTAGTCCAGCGCCGCGCGATGCAGCTTGCCCAGGATGGCGTCGAGTTGGGCGACTTCCTCAGGACTGACGTGCCTGAGCAGGGCGTCTTCGTAGTCCAGGGCCACGGCGCTCATCTGCTCGAACAGCCGTTTGCCCTTGGGCGAGAAGTGCAGCATCAGCAGCCGCCGATCCAGGGGATGCAGCACCCGCAGCACATAGCCGCGCGAGATCAGCTCGGTGGTGGCCCGACTGATGGCGCTCTTCTCCGTGGAGAGGTAGCCGGCCAGGTCTCGGGTGGACACCGGCCCCTGGGATCCCAGCAGCGACATGATCCGCCAGTGGGCGGACTTGAGCCCGAAACGCGAATGCATGGCTTCGGCCAGCACCCGGCTGATCGCCCCGACCGGAAAGGTCAGATGATAGGGCAGATAGCGGTGATAGTCGTAGGGCCGCCGGGCCTGCGGCTCGGAGACTCCTTCGGGGCCTGTCTTCGCCATCTTCTGCTCCGGCGCCGTGGCGCGGACGCCAGGGTGCGATCCCCTAGCGTCTCGAGGGTCGAGAGACAAGCGAGGCGCCGTCCCGCACCTGCGTGGCGCTTGACCCATGTCGTTGCGCTGAGCAATGATATGTGCAGATCAGGGGCGCGGCGGCGGCCGGGACGGGTCCTGCACGGACGTCCGTCGCAACTCGAGGGAGACAAACCGTGACCCAGGCCGAGAGCTCGCCTCAATACGTCCATCTGGTCGGCGCCATCGGGCTGGACACGGTGCCGGAGACCTACGAGATGCTCGGCCGGGTGCTGGGAGAACGCCTGAAGCGGGTGCCCGACGGCGAGCCGGGCGGGCGGCGGATGTGGATCGCCTGGCAGTTCCCCCTGCTCAGGGCCAACCCCTACCTGCAGGCGGTGCCCCCGGAGCCCGGGCAGTCGATCATCTTCTTCCCCTATGTGAGGCTGGCCGACGGTGTGGATCCCAAGGAGCTGAAGTTCAGCGAGCTCGGCTACGCCCGCGAGGCCATGGCCTCCTACGCCGAGTTCAAGCAGGCCAAGGCCGCCGGCCAGCTGCCCGCCCACGTGCGCTTCCAGGTGTCGCTGCCGACGCCTTACGCGGTGATCTCCGCCTTCTGCATCGCGGCGGACCAGGCGAAGATCGAACCGGCCTACGAAAAGGCCATGCTGCGCGAGGTGGCGACCATCTGCCGGGTGGTCCCGCACGACGAGCTGGCGCTGCAATGGGACGTCTGCCCGGAGATGGTGGCGTGGGACGGCCGCCTGCCGCGGATGAGCAACCTCGCCGATCCCAAGGCCGCCATCCTGGAGCGGATGAAGCGGATCTCCGAAGCGGTCCCCGCCGACGTCGAACTCGGCTACCACCTCTGCTACGGCGACGTGGACGGCAAGCACTTCATCGAGCCGATCGACGCCGGCAAGCTGGTCGAGCTGGCCAACGCCCTGTCGCAGACGGTCGACCGGCCGATCGCCTACGTCCACATGCCGGTGCCGATCGGGCGTTCCGACGAGGCCTATTTCGCGCCGCTCGCCGACTTGAAGCTGCAGCCGGGGACCGAACTCTATCTCGGCTGCGTGCACGCCGCCGACGGCGTCGAGGGGACCAAGAAGCGGATCGCGGCGGCGCGCAAGTTCGCCCCCGAGTTCGGCATCGCCACCGAGTGCGGCATGGGCCGTTGCAAGACCCCCGACGTGGTCGTTGATCTTCTCGAGGTTCACGCCGGCTCGACGGTGGCGGTCTGAGGCCGAAGAGGGCGGCGACAGCGCAACCTGGGCGATTTCTTGACGAAGTCGTTGCGATTTGCAATGAATTTCACGGAGGCGGACGGGACGTGGGGGCTCGGGCGCGCGAAGGCGGGAAATGATGAAAGTCGGCGTGTTCGACCATCTCGACGGCGCGGGTTCGCCGCTCACCGAGCAGTACGAGGATCGGCTGAAGCTGATCGGGCTCTACGACCAGGCCGGCTTCTACGCCTATCATCTGGCCGAGCACCATTCGACGCCGCTGGGCATGGCGCCCTCGCCCAACCTGTTCCTGTCGGCGGCGGTGCAGCGCTCGCGCCGGCTGCGGCTGTGCCCGCTGGTCTATCCTCTGGTCCTCTACCACCCGCTGCGGCTGGCCGAGGAGATCTGCATGCTCGACCACATGAGCGGCGGCCGGCTGGAGTTCGGCATCGGCAAGGGCGCCTCGCCCTACGAGCTGGAGATCTACGGCGCCGATCCGCGCGAGTGGGCGCCGCGGGCGCATGTCGAGGCGCTGCAGGTGCTGATGCAGGCGCTGACCCATGACGTCGTCGACTTCGACGGCGAGATCTACAAATTCCATAACGCGCCGATGGTGCTGAGGCCCCTGCAGCGGCCGCGTCCGCCGATGTGGTACGGCGCCTCTCGTGCGGAGGGCGCGGCCTTCGCCGCCCAGCAGGGCTTCAACATCGTGGCCAACGCCCCCGCAGAGCGGGCCCGGCCGATCTACGACAGCTATCGCCAGGCCTGGGTCGACGCCGGCCGCGGCGAAGCAGACATGCCGATGCTGGGCATGAACCGCTTCGTGGTCATCGCCGAAACCGATCAGGCGGCCACGGCCGTCGCGGCGCGCGCCTACCGTCGCTGGAACGGCAACTTCTGGCAGCTGTGGGACGCACGCGGGCCGCGGCCCTACGCCTACTATCCCGACACCTTCGAAGAGGCGGAGACGGCCGGCTTCGGCGTCGCCGGTTCGCCCGCCAAGGTGCTGGAGACCCTGTCCGACCAGCTCGCCCGCT
>DATCFQ010000028.1:0-2057 GCA_036509495.1 Caulobacteraceae bacterium | reverse complement strand
CGACCGCTTCGCCGCGGAAGCGTGCGGCCGAGCGCACGTCGAGCACCTGTTCGGAGCCAGCGTCCAGCGCGGCCCACACCTGGCGAAGGTCTCGCACCAGCTCCGGATGGGGGGTCAGGACCGCGAAGTCGCCGGCCACCGGCGTCGGCGCCGGGCCGTGTTCCAGCGGGCGGTCCTCGGCGCGCCAGGCCGGCAGGCCGCCGTCCAGCACGAACGCCTTGCCGTGGCCGAACAGGCGGAAGGTCCACCACACCCGCGGGGCCGAGAAAAGCCCGGCCTGGTCATAGACCACCACCGTATCCTCGCCGCCGATGCCGAGTTCGCCCACCTGGAAGGCGAACTGCTCGGGCGTGGGCGCCATGTGCGGCAGGTGCGAGGTCCTGTCGGAGACCTCGTCGATGTCGAAATACTGGGCGCCGGGGATGTGGGCCTGAAGGAATCCCCCCAGTGGGTCTCGCGGATCGCCGGGCAGGAACCAGCTGGCGTCGAGCACCTTCACCCGCACATCGCCCAGATGCTCGTGCAGCCATTCGGTGGAAACCAGCGGATCGTCGGGCACGGTTACATCCAATCGGGAAACGGCAGACCCTGCTCCTTCAGGAACACGGGATTGAACAGCTTGGCCTGATAGCGCTGTCCGGAGTCGGCCAGGATGGTGACGATGGTCTTGCCGGGTCCGAGTTCGCGCGCCAGGCGGATGGCGCCGGCGACGTTCACGCCCGACGAGCCGCCGAGGCACAGGCCCTCGTGCTGGACCAGGTCGAAGATGATCTCCAGCGCCTCGGCATCGGGGATCTGATAGGCGTGATCGATGGTCAGGCCCTCGAGGTTGGCGGTGACCCGGCCCTGTCCGATGCCCTCGGTGATCGAGGAGCCTTCCGATTTGAGTTCGCCGGCCGTGTACCAGTTGAACAGGGCCGCGCCGAAGGGGTCGGCCAGGCCGATGGCGACGTCCGGCTTATGCTCCCTGAGCGCCATGGCCACGCCGGCCAGGGTCCCGCCCGAACCGATGGCGCAGATGAAGCCGTCGATCCGGCCGCCCGTCTGGGCCCAGATCTCCGGGCCCGTGGTCTCATAGTGGCCCTGGCGGTTGGCGACATTGTCGAACTGGTTGGCCCAGACGGCCCCGTTCGGCTCGGTCATGGCCCGCTCCTCGGCCAGGGCGCCGGAGTAGCGGACGTAGTTCATCGGATTGGCGTAGGGGACCGCATCCACCTCGATCAGCTCGGCGCCGAGCAGCCTGAGCGCGTCCTTCTTCTCCTGGCTCTGGGTGCGCGGGATGACGATGGTCGAGCGATAGCCCAGCGCCTTGCCGACCATGGTCAGGCCGATGCCGGTGTTGCCCGCCGTACCTTCCACGATCAACCCGCCCGGCTGCAGAAGCCCTCGCCGCTCGGCGTCGCGAATGATGGCCAGGGCCGCGCGGTCCTTCACCGACTGGCCTGGATTCATGAATTCGGCCTTGCCCCAGATCTCGCAGCCGGTCGCCTCGGAGGCCCGGTTCAGGCGGATCAGGGGGGTGTCGCCGATGGCCTCGATGACGCTCGGGCGAACGGTGTCGGGAAGGGATTGGCTTGCCATGAAGGGCGCGACGCTAAGGCCTGAGCCTGGGCCGCGCAAGGCCGGCGCGCTTGCTTGGCCGGCGCCCTCGGGCTACCCCGGCGCCAGTCTGGAGCGGAGCCTGATGAAGCCCAACGCGATCGTGGAAGTCCAGGCGCCGGGCGGGGCGGTCGTCCGCATCGGCAACGCCCTGCCGCTGACCATCATCGCCGGCCCCTGCGCCATGGAAAGCCGCGACCACGCCCTGGAAACCGCCCAGGCGCTGAAGGAGATCGCCGTCCGGCTGGGGATCGGACTGATCTACAAGACCTCGTTCGACAAGGCCAACCGCACCTCCGCCCGCGCGGGACGCGGCGTGGGCCTGAAGGCGGCGCTGCCGGTGTTCGCCGAGATCCGCGAGAGCCTGGGCCTGCCCACGGTGACCGACGTGCACGAGAACGATCAGTGCGCCGCCGTGGCCGAGGCCGTGGACGTGCTGCAGATCCCCGCCTTCCTGA
>DATCFQ010000027.1:0-2806 GCA_036509495.1 Caulobacteraceae bacterium | reverse complement strand
CGGCGGCTCGGCCCTGCACCACCGGCTCTGCCACATCCTGGGCGGCGCCTTCGCCCTGCCGCACGCCGAGACCCACACCATCCTCCTGCCGCACGTCCTGGCCTACAACGCCCCCGAAGTCCCCGAGGCCATGGCCCGGCTCAGTCGCGCCCTGGGATCGCCCTATCCGGCCGACGCGCTCTACGACCTTGGCCAGAGCCTCGGCGCGCCGTCCGCGCTCGAGGACATCGGCCTGCAGCGGGACGGCGTCGACGCTGCGGCAGCGGCGGTGATGGCCCAGGGCGGCTGGAACCCCCGCCCGCTCGACGAAGCGGCCCTGACCCGCATGCTCCGCAGAGCCTGGTCCGGCGAGCGCCCCCGCATCGAACGCACGGTCCGCGAACGGCTGAGCAGCCTCTGAGGCAGCGCTCTGGCGCGCGGCCCCGGCGCAGTTTAACCGGCGGCGGATGGCGACCACCCTCCGATCCGCCTATGCCGCCCTGATCCAGAGCGGCGAGATCACCCCCGACCCCGGTCAGGAGGCGGGCCTGGAGGCCCTGACGCGGCTCGAGGACGAGATGGCGGCGCAGGGCGAGGCCTCGTTCCTGTCCAGGCTCCGCCGCCCGCCGCCGCCGCGGGGCGTCTATCTCTGGGGGCCGGTGGGGCGCGGCAAGTCCATGCTGATGGACCTGTTCTTCGAACACGCGCCGGTGGAGGCCAAACGGCGCGACCATTTCTATGCCTTCATGGCCGAGGTGCAGGGCCTGCTCGACGCCTGGCGCAAGGGCGACCCGGTCAGCCGGCGCGCCCGCTTCGGCCAGGCCCGCGGCGGCGATCCGATCGCTCCCGCCGCCACCCTGATCGCCTCCAAGGCGCGGCTGCTCTGCTTCGACGAGCTGCAGGTGGTCGACATCGCCGATGCGATGATCCTCGGCCGGCTGTTCAAGGCCCTGTTCGAGGCCGGCGTGGTGGTGGTCGCCACCTCCAACCGGCGGTCCGAGGATCTCTATCAGGATGGCATCAACCGCGAGCTGTTCCTGCCGTTCATCGACATCATCGAGGCCCGCATGCAGACCGTGTGCGTGGGCGGCGCGCGCGATCACCGGCTCGAACGCCTTAGGGGCGAGACGCTGTATTTCGCCCCCCTCACGGCCAAGACCGAGGCGGCCTTCGACGCCCTCTGGCTGGGCCAGCTGGGCGGGGCGCCCGAGATCGGCGCCACGCTCGAGGTCAAGGGCCGCAAGATGCGCCTGCCGCGCGCGGCGGGGGGGCTGCTGCGCGCCTCATTCGCCAGCCTCTGCGGCCAGGCCCTGGGGGCGGAGGACTATCTGGCCCTGGCGGCGCGCTTCCACACCGTCTTCCTGGAGGGCGTTCCCCGCCTCGGCCGCGAGCAGTCCGACGAGGCCCACCGCTTCATGGCGCTGATCGACACCCTCTACCAAGCCAGGACCCGCCTGGTGGTCCAGGCCGACGCCGAGCCCGCCCAGCTCTATCCCGCCGGCAAAGGCGATTTCGAATTCCAGCGCACCGCCTCGCGCCTGGAGGAAATGCGCTCGGCCGCCTGGATGAACGGGGGCTAGGCCGCAGGATTCCGTTCCGCCGCCCCTGCCTCTATGCTGCCGCCGTGACCGAGTTCAGCCACATCGTCTCCCTGGGCTATCGCTGCCGCACCACCCAGCGGCTGCGCGAGCACTTCGGGTTCAGCACCGCCTTTCCGTTCGACTGGTGGATCACGCCCCTGGCCGGGGGCGCGGCCTTCCTGCGCGACTGGGACGTGGACCAGCTCTACGATCCGGCCCGGCTGCGCCAGGCCCGGCGCTGGGGCCGCACCGTCTATATCGAGCACACCGGCTATCGCCTGCGCCTGCAGCACGAGTTCCCCATGGACGAGCGGCGCGTGCACGTCCTGCCCGGCTGGCGGGAGCACATCGGCGAGGCCCGGTCGCGCACCATCCACCTGATGGAGAAGTTCGACCTCTTGAACCGTCCCGACCGCAAGGTGCTGTTCGTGCGCGAACTGACGCCGGCCGAAGAGCGGGACCCTGTGGGGATCGCCGCCCTGCGCCAGGCAGTGCTGGACCGCGCGCCCCGGGCCGAGTCCAGCTTCCTGCTGATCTCGCCCTCGGGGGTCGAAGCGGCCGGGTGGCGGGGTATGAGGATCAAGGATCCGGTCCGCGAGCCCTGGACGGGGACCCCGGCCATCTGGGACGCCGCCCTCACCGCCCTGGACGCCCGCTTCGAACGCCGGCCCGGGTGGGGGGACGTGGAGGGGGGCTGACCCCTCCGCCCAGTCATCCCTCTCTGCCCCCGCCCAGCTCCCTGGCCACGTTCGGGGCGTTCTGCTTCACCGCGTCGACCACCGCTTCGGGGAAGTCGCTCATTTCCTGGATCTGGCGGACCTCGATGATGTCGCCGTCGTCGGCCGGGACGCGGCGGGCCCAGGCCATGGCTTGGGCCCTATCGGCGACCTTGATGATCCAGTAGCCGCCGATCACCTCCTTGGCCTCGGCGAAGGGGCCGTCGAGCACCGTGGGCTTGCCGCCCTTGAAGCTGACCCGGCCGCCCTTGGACAAGGGATGCAGCCCGTCCAATGCGATGAGGGCGCCGGCGGCGTGCAGGTCCTCGTTCAGCTTCATCATCTTGGCGACCGTCTCGGGGTCGGGCGCGCCGTTCCTGACGACGGCGTTGTCCTCGGCGCCCGGCTGGTAGACGGCTGGGATCATCAGCATCAGAAAACGCATCACTGATCTCCTTGCGTTGGGGCGCGGCCCTATGGCCTCCGCTTGGCCCAAGGACGGGAGAGCCTCACGCCATCCCGACATCCGGT
>DATCFQ010000026.1:0-3619 GCA_036509495.1 Caulobacteraceae bacterium | reverse complement strand
TCAGCTTCGCCGCGGCGATCCTGATCGGCCTCTACCTGCGCGACGAATACAGCTTCGAAAGCTTCGTGCCGGGCCACGAGCAGGTCTACCGGCTGAGCAATACGCTCAACCTGCCGGGAGAGAAGCCCAACGTCCTGGACTCCGCCCCTTCGACGGCGGCGGGACATCTGCAGCTCGATTTTCCGGAGGTGGCGCAGGTCGCTCGCCTCTTCGCCTCGCCCGCGTCGCTGAAGAAGGCGGACGCGGTCATGCCGGAGGCCGTGCTCTGGGCCGATCCCGGCTTCTTCCAGATCGTGCGCTACCCCGTGATCGCCGGGGACGCCACGACCGCGCTCGAGGCGCCGGACGGGTTGGTCATCAGCCGCGCAGCGGCGCGCAGGTACATCGGCCAGGACAAGCCGATCGGACGTGTGATCCCGGTGGACTCCGGGATGGGGCAATGGGGCCTGCCGCCGGGCGACGCGCCAACGTTCTCCGGCTTTCACCCGATGCGGGTCATGGCCGTGATCGAGGATCTGCCGTCCAACACCCATCTGGCGGCTGATGTCTTCGCCTCGGCGCGCGCGGCCTTCTCGCCGGCCTCTTTTGACGAGCGACATCCCAACCCCTTCTCGTCCGACACCTTGACCTACGTCCGGCTGAAACCTGGGGCCTCGGTGGATCAGATGGCGTCCCGGATGACGGCTTTCGCCGACCGGCACTATCCGGTGCCCGGGGGGACCAAGGCCAACTACAGCTTCCGGCTGACCTCGCTGAAGGACCTGCATTTCTCCTCGGCCGGGGTGCAGTGGGGCGCGGCGGTGCGACCGCCGGGGGACCGCAAGGTCGACACCGGCGTCGCCGCCGTCGGCGCCCTGATCGTCGTCATCGCCGCCATCAATTTCGTCACCCTGATGACGGCGCGGGCGACCCGCCGGGCCGTCGAGGTGGGCGTGCGCAAGGCCGTCGGCGCGCGCCGGCAGGAACTCGTGCTGCAGTTCATGGGCGAGGCGCTGATCTATGTGCTGATCGCCATGGTGTTCGCCGTCGCCCTGGCGGAGCTCACGCTGCCCTACCTGAACGCCTTCCTGCAGCGCGTGCTGAAGTTCGACTACCTCAGCGATCCGCGCATCGGTGGAGCGGTCGTGGCGGCGACGCTGCTGACCGCGTTCCTCGCGGGCCTCTACCCTTCGCTGGTGCTGTCCGGGTTCCGTCCCGCCTCGGCGCTGAAAGGCGGCGCGACCCAGCCGGCCGGCTCGGCCAGCGTGCGGCAGGTGCTGGTCGTCGGACAGTTCGCGATCCTCATTGGACTGATCGTCATGACCGGGACGATCTACCGCCAGACAAGTTTCGCCCTGCACGACGCGCTCAGGCTCGACACCAACCAGGTGCTCCAGGTGCTGGCGCCCTGCCGCTCGGCCTTCCGCCAGGAGGTGGAGGCCCTGCCGGGCGTGAAGGCGGTCACCTGCGGCTCGCGCGCGGCGCTCGGCGCGGCCAGCAAGACCGTGATCTTCAAACCCGACCGCTCGATGCAGACCATCAACGAGGCCCAGGTGGATGTGGGCTTCTTCGAGCTGCACGGGCTGAAGCCCGTCGCCGGCCGCTTCTTCTCGAAGTCCAGCGGCGAGGACATGGTGCTGGACCGGCCGGACGCCGGCGTAGCGACCCAGCCGAGCATCGTGCTCAACCGCACCGCCGCCCTGGCGCTGGGCTTCAGCAATCCCGCCGACGCGGTGGGCAAGAGATTCGCCTGGGTGCGCTGGGCGCAGTCGCCGCCCGGCGTGATCCCGCCCGATCAGATCTCCCAGATCGTCGGCATAGCGCCGGACTATACCCTCGGCTCCATCCGCACGACCATCGAGGCCTCGCTCTACTACGTCGATCCGGTGCGGGCCGGGATCCTGGTGGTCAAGCTCGACGGCCGCACCGTTCCCGAGACCCTGCAGGCTATCGACCGGATCTGGAAGCGCAGCGGCCAGAAGGGTCCGCCCAACTATCTCTTCGAGGATCAGGGAGTTCAGTCCCTCTACAAGGACGTCATCACCCAGGAGATCGCGCTCTCCATCTGCGCCGGGCTCGCCATCCTGATCGCCTGCCTCGGCCTTTTCGCCCTGGCCGCCTTCACCACAGAGCGCCGGATCAAGGAAATCGGGGTGCGCAAGGCCATGGGCGCCTCGACCTTCGACGTGGTGCGGCTGCTGCTCGGGCAGTTCACCAAGCCGGTGCTGTGGGCCAACCTGATCGCCTGGCCCCTGGCCTTCTGGGCCATGGACCATTGGCTGCACGGCTTCGCCTACCGGGTCGATCTCCCCCCGTGGCTGTTCGTGGCGGCGTCGGCCGGGGCGGTGCTGATCGCCTGGGCCACGGTGGCGACCCAGGCATGGCTGGTCGCCCGGGCCAGGCCGGCGTCGGCGCTGCGGTATGAATAGGCGGACGGCGGCGCCATGCTGAGCAGTTACGTTTCAGCCGCCTTCGCCAACATCGCGCGGAACAGGCTCTATGCAGCGATCAGCGTGGCCGGCCTCGCCATCGGCATTGCCGTCGTCATCCTGACGTCGCTCTACATCGACGACGAACTCAGCTTCGACCGCTTCGTTCCCGGCCACGAGCACGCCTACGTCGTGACCTCCCGGCTGCACATGCCCGGCCAGTCCGACATCGCCATGGACTACGCGCCTTCGCAGGTCGCGGCTTGGCTGAGCCTGGAGTTCCCGACCACCAAGGTCGCGCGTCTCGCGTTCGGCCAGGCCAGCGTCCGGCGCGGCGACACCGAAGCTCGGGAGGATGTCGCCTGGGTCGATCCGGACTTCTTCGAAATCCTTCCGCTGCCAGCCTTGGCTGGAAATCCGCGCCGCGCCTTGGCCGCCCCCGACTCCGTGGTGATCACCCGCAGCGTGGCGCGCAAATACTTCGGCCGCGATGCGCCGATCGGCGAGGCCCTGTCTTTAGATCGAGACCATCCGCTGCGAGTCACCGCCGTCATCGACGACCTGCCGCCGGAAACCCACCTCACCCAAAGGATCTTCGCCAGCAGCGGCGCGCCGTTCTCACCCGTGGCCCGACTGGCGGCAATGAAACGCGTCAGCACATTCACCAGCATTCTCACCACGCCGCTTCCTGGCCGATCGCCGTCCTCCAAGTTCGAATATGTCAGGCTGCGTGTCTATCTGCGCGCTCCCGATGCTCGTACGGCGAAGGCGGTCGCCACGGCGCTGACGAGCTATGGACAGCGGCACATCAGGGACATGCACGACCTGCCGCCGACGTCGGCGGTTGGCTTCGGCCTGGTTCCGGTCACCGCCCTGCACCTTCAAGCCTTCAAGGGGGTGAACCTGGGCGCCGATGACGTCCGTGGGAGCCCGGCCATCCTTCAGGCCCTGGCCATCATCGCCGGATTGGTCCTGAGCTTGGCGGCGATCAATTTCGTCAACCTCACGACCGCGGGCGCCGCTCGGCGCGGGGTTGAGATCGGAGTTCGCAAGGTGTGCGGAGCGCAGCGGTGGCAGCTGATCGTCCAGTTCGTGGGCGAGACACTCATCTTCGTCCTGCTGGCGACGGTCGCCGCCGTGTCCATTGTGGAGATGCTTCTGCCGACGGTGAATGAGTTGCTCCTGCGGCGAATGACGTTCCCCTACTGGCG
>DATCFQ010000025.1:0-3239 GCA_036509495.1 Caulobacteraceae bacterium | reverse complement strand
CACCCGACAGCCTGATCCCGACCCCCGACTATGTCTATTACGAGGGCCAGGCGCGCGACATCAACGACCTGACCGCGCGCATCGGCCTGCTCACCGACGCCATCCGGCTGCGCGGCTTCTATGCGGCGGGCGGGGAGGCGGGGAAGTCGCTCGAGGACCTGTTCGCCAGCGAGAGCGGAACCCTGATCCCGGTGGACAGCTGGGCCGCCTTCTCCGAGCGCGGCGGGGTGAAGGGGCTGATCGAGTGGATCCCGCTCGACATGGTGATGAGCGCCCTGCAGGGGTGCATCCAGGCGCGCAAGCAGCTGATCGACGACGTCTATCAGGTGACCGGCATCGCCGACATCATGCGCGGCGACACCGATCCGGAAGAGACCGCCGCCGCCCAGAGGATCAAGGCTGACTGGGGCTCCTCGAGGGTGCGCGACAAGCAGAAGGAGCTGGCCCGTCTCGCCCGCGACCTGCTCCGCATCATGGGCCAGGTGATCGCCGCCAAGTTCTCGCCCGAGACCCTTGCCGGCATGACCAATGTCCAGCTCTTGCCGAGTCCCGACGCCAAGGCGGCGCTGGCGGCTCAGCTGCAGGCGGCGGCGCAGCAGGCGGCGATGGCGGGCGCGCGCGCCCAGGCCATGGGCCAGCCGCCGCCTCCGCCGTTCCAGCCGCCGCCCGCCGCCCAGGCGATGCTGGACCAGCCGAGCTGGGCGGAGGTGATGGGCCTGCTGCGGGACAACACGCTTCGGGCCTTCCGCATCGACATCGAGACCGATTCCACCATCGAGCCGGACGACCAGGACGAGAAGCAGCGCCGGATCGAGTTCATCCAGGCGGTGGGCGAATATGTGGCGCGCTCGATGCCGGCGCTGCAGCTGGCGCCGGCCATGACGCCGGTGATCGCCGAAGGGTTGAAGTTCCTGGTCCGCGGCTTCCGCGTCGGACGCGAGATGGAGGAGGTGATCGACAAGGCGCTGGGCGAGCTGCAGGCCGGAGGCTTGGCGCCGCCGCAGGCGCCGGCCGGGCAGGGCAAGGGGGCCGGGCGCGATCCCCAGACCGAACAGGTGAAGGCCCAGGCCTCGATGACCAGCGCCAGGGCCAAGGCCCAGGACGCCGGGACCCGGCAATTCCAGGCGCAGACCGACCGCTTTCGCGCCCAGGCCGAGGCGCAGCTCAACGGCGCGCGGGTGCAGGCCGAGAACGTCCGCACCGGGGCGGACCGGGCGGCCGAGCTGTCGATGCACCAGGACCAGCTGCGCGCGGAGCTGCAGCAGGCGCTGCTGAGCGGGGTGGGGCGCAGGTTCGCGCGCGACGCCGATCCCGAGCGTCCGCTGGACCCGGCGACGGGCCTGGATGCGGCAGGGTCATGACAACTGCGGTGGTTGCCCTTAGACCCAGGGCATGAGTCCTCCCTCGAGCACCGCCGCTGCGGTCGATGGGCCGACCGAGGCCGCCAAGGCCGCCGCCGGCGCCACCACCTTCTGGGTCATCTTCGCGGTGAGCTTCGGCCACCTGCTGAACGACATGATGCAGTCGCTGCTGCCGGCGATCTATCCGACCCTGAAGCAGAGCCTGCACCTGAACTTCTCCCAGATCGGGCTCCTGACCCTGGCGTTCCAGCTTACCGCCTCGCTGCTGCAGCCGGTGGTGGGGGTGGTGGCCGACCGGCGGCCGATGCCGTTCTCGCTGCCGGGAGGGGCGGTGTTCACCCTGACCGGCCTCTTGCTGCTGGGCCTGGCGCACAACTACGCCATGACCCTGATGGCGGCCTGCGTGGTGGGGCTGGGCTCGTCGGTGTTCCACCCGGAGTGCTCGCGGGTGGCGCGGATGGCGGCGGGGCCGCGGCCGGGGCTGGCCCAGGCGCTGTTCCAGGTCGGCGGCAATATCGGCTCGGCCTTCGGGCCGCTGCTGGCGGCCATGGTGGTGGCGACCTACGGCCACAGCTCCATCGCCTGGTGCTCGCTGATCGCGCTGGTCTCGATCCTGGTGCTGGGCCGGGTGGGCTGGTGGTACAAGACCGTCGGCGTGGCGCGGATCCGCAGCCTGCGCTCGGCGGTGGCCTCGACCGGCCTGCCCAAGCCTGTCGTGGCGCGGGCGATCTGCGTCCTCCTGGCGCTGATCTTCTCCAAGTTCTTCTACCTGGCCAGCATCTCCAGCTACTACACCTTCTATCTGATGCATCATTTCGGACTGTCGGTCCGCAACGCCCAGCTGCACCTGTTCCTGTTCCTGGCGTCGGTGGCGGTGGGGACCATGTGCGGCGGCCCGATCGGCGACCGCTACGGCCGCAAATACCTGATCTGGTTCTCGATCCTGGGCGTCTTGCCCTTCACCCTGATGCTGCCGTTCGCCAGCCTGTTCTGGACCAGCGCGCTCAGCGTGGTGATCGGCCTGCTGCTCGCCTCGGCCTTCCCGGCCATCGTGGTCTATGGCCAGGAGCTGGCGCCCGGGCGGGTGGGTCTGGTGGCGGGGCTGTTCTTCGGCTTCTCCTTCGGCATGGGCGGCCTGGGCGCCGCCGTCATCGGCGTGGTGGCCGACATGAAGGGCATCGACTTCGTCTATCGCCTGTGCAGCTTCCTGCCGGCGCTGGGGCTGCTGGCGGTGTTCCTGCCCAGGATCGAGAAGGGCGGGGGCGCTATCGCCCGCTCGCCGATGGTCGACGCCGCCGACCTGGGCGAGCAGGTCTAGGGCGAGGCGCCCGCGCGCGAGCGCGTTCCGAAAAGTGGGAACCGGTTTTCGGAACAGAACGCGCGTGAATACAATGATCCAGGGTCAGGCCGCGCCTGCCCCGTCGACATAGATCGAGCCGCGCCAGTGGAGCCAGTGCTGGCCCGTCTCCTTGTAGGCGGGGGCCTTGGCGCCGATCCAGGGCTTGATCTGCTTGGTGGAGATCACGGTCAGCGCCCGGAACGCTTCCGCCAGGGGCAGGGTCACCACCACCGATCCGCGCGCGCGCTCCATAAGCTCGGGAAAGCCCCATGCGCGGCCGAAGAAGTTGTCGAAGCCCTTGGCGATCTCATCGAAGGAGTCCGGCTCGATCAGGGCGCGGATGGCGTTGATCACGCCAGGGCCCGCGCCGGTATAGGCGCTGGAGAGGGCCCGCGCCTCGATGACCAGGGTGGACAGATCCAGGCACGCCCGCACGAACAGATCGCGAGGCTGGCGGCACATCATCAGGCTGGCGACGATGTGTCCGTCGAAGGCCAGCATCAGGCTCCGCGGCGCCTGGTCCAGCAATCCCGACAGCG
>DATCFQ010000024.1:0-4822 GCA_036509495.1 Caulobacteraceae bacterium | reverse complement strand
GTATCCGCCGACCCCCAAGAACCCAATATAGCACCTGTGAACCAGCTAGATGTGGACCAACTCGACCGCGTTATGGAACAAGAAGTTCGGCGGGAGATCGTGAGCGACGGTCGTGAAATGATTAAGTGGATGTCGTCGCATCTTAATGAAACTTCAGCGGGAAAAGCACTCGTAACGGCTTATATCGCGCGGGACCAGGGGAAAGATCGCCAGCACATTGATACTCGCATCCCCGTGCGGGGGCGGAAAGTTATTCTTGCGGCCTGCTTTGATGTGGATCGGGCGTCAGAACTCGCTTCGCCAATCTACGCTGCTATGAAGGGCGCAATACTCTTTGACGCTGAAAACCCAGACCCATTATGTGAGACGAAGCCGAAACCGAAAAAGGTTGTGATGGTGAAGTCGAAGGCCAAGAAATGAAACACACTGTGACGGTGCACGGCAAACCGTATGAGGTGACGGTCTACAAGAAATCGGCAAGCGTTTGGGAAGCTGTCGGGTATTACACCGAAGTGCTTGCCGTTCCGGGTGACACCAGCAGGGAAATTCGTGTGACGGGACGAACTGAATCCGCCGCACTCAGGTTATGGGTCAAGACGGCGCGGTACTGGGGAAATTAATGGCTCACATCCCTTGGGTCGCTGGTATCGTCAAGTGCATACCATAGCGAGGCGGCGTGGGGCGTTATTTGGAAGTCCGGACGATCGGCGACGTAGAGCGGCATCTCGATGCTATTCGCGCATCAGCCGCCCGCGCGCATAAGTGGATTGCTGCGCAGAGCGGAGATTCGCTTGACCTCCTACGTCGCATGAAATTTGACCTGGTCGGTTTTCATCCCATCGAGGACCGGCCTCTCAACGTTATCGAGCAGATCAACCAAACCTGGACCTATGCCGTCGCGCTTTCCGCCGCGCGCGTTTTGCTGGAGCTGCACCCGGAAGCAGGGGGTTTCAAGGTCGCGCCCGGCGCGCATATGTCCCTTCCGCTCGACATTATGAGCGAGAAAGCCGGTCTGGTCGGTGCCGAGACGTTCGCCGCCGTCAATCCGCGCAACAATCAAAAGCTGGCGAAAGATTTGGCCAAACTCGCCAATCGACCTGAAACGCACCGCTACGTTTTCTTCATGTCCCCGCGCTATCCCGGGGACAAACGCCAACCTGTGTTGGAGCGGAGCGGCATACAGGTTTGGTCTGTCGATTTCTGATCTGCAGTCGCGCCTCATGCCTGTCCTCCTGCAGCGTCGGCATGTGACCGCAAGCCCCAGATTGAACGGTCCAGGCGCAAGGTGCCTTGTTTGGCCTTGGCCACCATGCCGGCGAAGTAATGCGCTGCCGTGCGGGTAAAATGTTCGGGGTCTTTCGCCGCGACCAGCATTACAGCCAGGGTGGCTGGCCATATGCCCATCACCTGTTGCGCCTCTTTCCAAAGGGGCCGTGAAACCCCAAGGCCCTGATAAGCGCATTCTTCGGCCGCCCGCATGACCGCCATGATGGCCCGCCGATCATCGAGGCGATCCAGATCCTCGTTCAAGTAGGACCGCAGCATCGGCGCCAGGCGGACCATTTCCTTCGGCCTCACCGTCGGTAGTTTGATTTCGCTTCGCTCACTGGTTTCTTTCCCAGTTTGTTGAGCTCGATCTTGACCAAATTCGCTACTGCCCTGTTCAGAGCCATTACTAACTTTAGTTATATCAGTTAGTTTGTAGTTGTTATTAGGCCGCTTGCTCACTGACGCCGCGGCATCAGTATCAACCATTTCCATCGCCGAACTCTCGGCATTTTGCTCGGAATCAGGCGCGGACTTTTCTGCGGCCTGAGCCAGGCTGCGGTACAGGGCAAGGACGGCTTCGCCCAGCTTCTCCAGCTCGTCCACCACGCCGGTCAGTGTGGGCCTGTCGGCAGAAGGATCTAGGCCGTCGGTGATCGTGTAGGCTTGTTCGGCCAGGGTGTAGAGGCCGGGGGTATCGAAGCCCCGCTCGGCCGCCGTGCGGACGACCTGGCCGATACTCTTGATCGCGATCGTCTTGCGCCGGCGTAACTGCGCGCGGATTGCGTCGTCTTCGCGGCCTGCATCGCGGATAGCGATGAACTCAGCCAGGCGGTGCGCCATCGGGGACAGGTCGAAGCCATAGGCCTCAACGATCTGTCCGTTATGGCCTCGACGGCCCCAGCGGGCACCGGTGGGGCTGTCCTTGGCGACCATGAGGCCCAATTCGATAAGACGGCGATTGAGATAGCGGACCCCGGAAGGCGAGAGGCCAAGGGCTTCGCTCTGTTCGCGGGCGCTTGGCCACACGATCGGGCGGGCGCTTCCGACCCAGTCCTGCCCTTTGGTCAGGCCGAACAGGTAGTCCACGGCGACGATGATGTTGCCGCGCAGGCCCATGTAGCGGGCCGCACCCTTGAAGGCCCCGAGGAGATTGCCGGGCATCATGCCCGTGTCGTCCAGGCGGGGCGGGGCGGCGAATCGCTCCCGGTATCGGTCTGATGTAGGCGACACATGGCGCGGGTGCGCCGGTAACTCACTGAACTGATTCGCAATACTCATCGATTCGCTCCTCTCGGAGCGCGGAAAACCGAGATCGGAGAGGACAAAGCTCCGCCTCGCACTGAAAATTCAATGCTTGACGGCTGCGGGTTGGGAGGGCTTAATGGGACCAGATTTCGAGTGCTGGTCTTTGGGCCGTCCGCCCTTATGTCCTCAGAGTTTGATCAAGCCGACCCTGGCAGGTCGGCTTTTTCGTTTTTACCGCGCTTCAATCCCCTTTGATTCGGTGGCCGGTCTTAGACGCCGCTTCGGTGGCCACGGAGCCGCTGCGGAAACTCACAATTCCTATTCCGATTCTCATTCCTGCCTGGCGTCGCTTTCGCGACGGCGTGGCCTTGATCGCGCGGACATCGCGTTTACCCCACAAGACAAGGCTTCGCCGTTCGCAAAAATGACTGCGCTTGACGATGGCGGGTTGGGGGAGCTTTAATGGGGACCTGATTCCTTCGGTCCTTTGGGCGCCCAGCCCGAATGTCCTCTAGAGCTTGATCAAGTCGGCCCCTGGCAGGGTCGGCTTTTTCGTTTCTCAGGCTATGTGCGCCCTCTTTGATTCGGACGTGTAGTGTACGCGCATGCTGCGGGCGCTACATGCAGATACTATTGTACGCTAAGTGCGTACATGACAAGAGGGGCTAATCCAGCAAACTGATTCGCGATCAGCCTGTAGTTTTTGCCTGTTCGCGCTTATGGCGGGCAAAGGTCGAATCGGACGCGATAAACTGCTGGATGATCGCGGCGATGATCTTTTCAGGTTTGGGGGCTTCAGCGGCTGGATAGGCTGAGCGGTAGGCTTCGATATAGAGTTGCAGGTCAGCGTTGAGAAGCGGATCGAGCGTGACCTGATATTTTGCTTCGCGTTTATTTTCGCTTCCGATTAGCTGCAGCTTTAATTTTGTCATAGTAGTCGGGTCCGTATTTTTGGAGATAACGGGATAAACTTGTAAGCGCCACGGCGGAGATTTTCACATTGTGGCGCCTCGCAACTTTCTGCGCGAGCAAGTAAGTCCGCTTACTGACAATGAAGGTCTTGCGCTCGGACAAATCGCGAGGGACTGGAAGGAAGTGGACTTCCTCGCCGGCCTCGATCGCCTTTGCCAAATGCACGATGGCCTCGTCATAGAGGTCTTGGACGTAGATCGGATTGCCAAGCGGAAGTCCTCGTGCCTCCCGCATACGGGCAGCGAGATCCTTGAAGGCTTGATGCATGCCGAGGGGAAGAGTCGCACTAAAGTTTTGTCGAGATCGCTGATGGCGTCCCAATTTCGGCTTCGATAACACTCAAACACCTGCCAAAGATGAAATTGCCAACTCACTTGTACGCCTCTAAAACCATGTCTCGGTTAAGAAGAATTCGTAAAGGCCAGCCTTGCCGAATGGTTAACGTGTTGGGCCGATTTAGTTCCCGATTAAGAAGGTTTTCGCCAACCTGACTCGTTTGAGTTCCCAGGGTCGTGGACGGTTGCGTATAAATATTGGTGTTGCTGCCGGTGGTTGCTTTTTGTGCAAAAGCTTGCGCGACTGAAGGTCCAAAAGACATAACAGTTGAGACGGCTAACGCTCCGGCGAAAGCCCAGCGGTGATGATTCGTTTCGTCTTGCAGACCGGCTGTGCCCGTTTCGTCGGTGCCGTTCATGCCTTCGAGATCGATGCTGTTGCCGTTCGGTAAAATGAGCCTATTCCAGACGACGAGAGCGCGGTCCTGGCCGTATGAGAGCAGAGAGTCGTATTTTCCTATGACGCGGCTGCCCTGCGGAATGAGCAGATAACGTCCGCTGACTGTATCGAACACGTTTTCGGTGACCTGAGCGATGACTTCCCCAGGCAAGTCCGAATTGATCGCGGTTACGAGCGCAGCCGAAATCAGGGAACCCGCCTTCACCTCAAAGCGGGAACGCGGGTGCTGTAAGGGTTGGCTGACGTAATCCTTGGTTGTGGTCACCGAGGCGAGAAACGCATTCTTCTGAACCGTCAGTCCGCCTTGCGCCTCGGCCGGCAAGGGCTGATCGCCATAGGGCGATTGTGCCTTGTTCGCAGGCTGCGCATCAGACCCGATTGCTGTCCCCGGCGCAGCGGGCGTTGGGGCCTGGCGGACGGCCGCCGAGGACGCGGGATCTTGTCGAAAGAAAACGCTCGCGGATCGCGCAACCTGTTGCTCGTTGGGCTGTGAGGAGGCGTTGCGCGCGGCGGGGGTGGGGTTGTTGACATTAGATTGTTGTACGCCTGCCTGGCCTGCCGTGCCCGCTTTCGCCGTGTCAGCGTTGCGCTGCTTCGCCGC
>DATCFQ010000023.1:0-13184 GCA_036509495.1 Caulobacteraceae bacterium | reverse complement strand
GACAGGCTGTCCAGCACCAGCTCCCCTCTGTCGGTGACCACCAGCAGCACCGCGTGACCTTCCCCCCGACGGGTCCGGACCACGGCAATGGAGAGCGCCGCTGCAGGGATGCCACGCACCAGGAGCGCCCTGCGCTTCTCGAGCACGTAGTCCTCGCAGTCGCCGCGCTTGGGTCCGGCCTGCTCTTCCAGCGGCTCGGCCCAGTAGTCATCCTTGCCGTAGACGACGTTGTCGGGCGCAAAGGTAATGAGCTGGTTCACAAGGTGATTAACCAGATTCAGCTGGCCCATGGTCTCGTCGGTCAAGGGAACGACCACCGCGTTGGAACGTTCCTCCTGCACCTCGACCCCGTCGTCCGCCTGCGCGTCGGCCTGCGCAGCCGGTGAGCTGACAGCCGTAGCTTGGGGGCCCAGGGCGTCCGGCGCGGGTTGCAGGCTCGCGACGGGGGCTTGATCCTGAGGGAGAGCCTCATCCTGGCTCGGCTTTCCTGCCCATTGCAGGAGCGCCGGTTGCAGTTCGGGCTGGCCACCCATCGATTCCGGCTGCGGGTGGCTGCTCATGCTCGCGAGAACGAGGCGGGGCTGCTGAGCCGAGCCTTCAGCCTGCTGCTCGTCCATAAGGCTGCCTGCCGCGGTCTCGGCGCCGTCGCCTTGCGACGGATCGTCTTGATAGGCCAAGCTCAAGCTCCGGGAGTCCGCTGGTGGAGCGGCCGCCGTCATCACTGCAGGCGCGGCGCGCGGCGTTTGACCGTCCCGCGCGAAAGCGACCGCCCACAGATACTTCCTATAGAGCGTCTTCTCTAACCGAGTCTGGGCCTCGTCGGGCGGGGCCGAAAGAGAGGCCGCGACCCTCAGGCCGCACTCCTGAGGTTTGCGGGCGCAGAAGTCTATGTAGCCCGCCGGCGGCGCCGCCCGGGCGCCCAGCTGCATGTAGCCGCCGCTCAGGCTGCCCGTGCTCGCGCACCCGACAACGCCCATTCCAACGGCCGCAGCTGCGAGCAGCTTAAGAAGAAGTTTGACTTTATTGCCAAATTCTGAAGTATACGGGTTGTTCATCTTGTTTCCCCGGTCCATCTTGGGGAACTTAATCAGGGACCTGCGAATTCTGGGCTAACGAGCGTAGTAAAGCGTATGTATTACCTGCGGTTTATTGCGTCGTATTTCATTAAGGATGCCCGTTCACGGACGAGCGGCTATTTGTTAGACTTGATTATAAAAGGATAAAGCCTGTCTCGCGACGGCAACGGAATCGGCCCCGCTGTTAAGCATGACGGCCGAAAACCCGTCGATCGGGGCGACGCGGCAAGGTCAGGGGCGCCGCGCAGGACTCACAGCGCGACGGAGAGTTTTGAGGAAAGGCGCTATCGCCGCCGGCGCTTTGGCAGCGGTTCCACCGCGTTGCGGCCGAAGGTGCCCTTCACTTGGATCGGCGTGGCCACCAACTGGGCGCGTTCATCTTGGGGAA
Organism: Caulobacteraceae bacterium; assembly: GCA_036509495.1. GTDB lineage: Bacteria > Pseudomonadota > Alphaproteobacteria > Caulobacterales > Caulobacteraceae > JANWHQ01. Next base: position 11,720 of record DATCFQ010000023.1, on the reverse strand, counting down.
GCCTAAATTCCAGGCCCGATAGGGAATGCGCCGCCGGGCCGGCAGCATCTTGCAGTCCGGGTCGCACGACCCTGCGCTCGGCAACACGGCGTCGCTGCTTCTTGCCGAGCAACTTTCTGAGCAAGCCGATCAAGCTTGGCCCCCTCCCCAAATGCTTGGTACCGGTCAAGCAAGGCTCGCGCCAGTGGCTGCCGGCGATCTCTATGCGCTGAATGGTCGAGCCGAGGGGGATCGAAGCCCTGACCTCTACATTGCGACGTAGCGCTCTACCAACTGAGCTACGGCCCCACATCCCCTGTGTACGGGGAGGCGCACATAAGAAGTGCGTTCGGCTGGTGTCAACGCGGATGGTTCGGGCCGCTCGGCTCGGCATCGCGCCGGGACTAACTCCCGATTTTGGCGGTTGAGCAGGCAGCTTTGAAGTGGACCGAGGCATTGGAGGATTCCATCTGCAAAAGGCCGTGGATCGGCTTTGGCCGCGGACGGCTCCGGTGGCCCATAGCCAGCCTCGGAGTGCTGCGTACGAACTGAGGGCGCCCAGCTCATCCGCCGTTCCATCTCGACTTCCGCAGGCTGCGCTCGCCTGGAGCAGTGAGCCTGGGGAGCCATTCTGGAGACGGATCTGAACCAATCCCGGCGGGTGGCGCAGATATCGTCAAATGACGCCGCGGGACAGGAGTTCGGCGATCACCCGGTCGGCCGCCTCGACGGCGGAAAGATCGCGGGTGGGCAGCACCAGTTCGGGGTTCTCCGGCTCCTCGTAAGGGGAGGTGACGCCGGTGAAATTGGCGATCTCGCCCTTCACCGCCTTGGCGTAGAGGCCCTTTGGATCGCGCTGCATGCAGTCCTCAAGCGGGGTGTCGACGAACACCTCGATGAAGTCGCCTTCGGGCAGCAGCTCGCGCAGCATCCGCCGCTCGGCGCGGAACGGCGAGATGAACGAGCAAAGCACCACCAGCCCCGCCTCGGTGAACAGCTTGGCCACCTCGCCCACGCGGCGGATGTTCTCCACCCGGTCGGCGTCGGCGAAGCCGAGATCTCGGTTCAGGCCGTGGCGGACGTTGTCGCCGTCGAGCAGGGAGGTGCGCACGCCGCGCTCATAGAGCTGCCGCTCGACCAGATTGGCGATGGTCGACTTGCCCGAGCCCGAGAGGCCGGTGAACCACAGCACCGCCGGCTTGTGGCCGTTCAGCTGTTCGCGCTCGGCCCGGCTGACCAGGTGGGCGTGCAGGTGGATATTGGCCGCCCGGCGCAGGCCGAAGCTGATCATCCCGGCCCCGACCGTCGCATTGGTGTAGCGGTCGATCAGGATGAAGGCGCCGGTGTCGCGGTTCTCCTCATAGGGATCGAAGGCGATCGGGGTGGTGGTGGCGAAGTTGCAGACGCCGATCTCGTTCAGCGCCAGGGTGCGGCCGGCCAGATGCTCCAGGGTATCGACGTCGATCTTGTGCTTCAGCGCCGTGACCTTGGCGGGGACGTACTGGGTCCCGATCCGCATCAGATAGTTGCGTCCGGGCAGTAGCGGCTCTTCCGCCATCCAGAGCAGGTGGGCGGCGAACTGGTCGGCGACCTCGGGCCGGGCGGTTGGCTCCGCCAGGATGTCGCCGCGGGCGACGTCGATCTCGTCCTTCAAGGTCAGGGTGACCGCGTCGCCGGCCCTGGCCTCGGCAAGGTCGCCGTCATAGGTGACGATGCGGGCGATGGCGGTTTCCCGCCCCGAGGCGGCCACCACCACATTGTCGCCGGGCCGCACGCGGCCGGACACCACCGTGCCGGAGAAGCCGCGGAAGTCGAGGTTCGGCCGGTTCACCCACTGGACCGGGAAGCGGAAGGGCTTGGCGGGGGCGTCGGAATCGACGTCGATCTGCTCCAGGTGTTCCAGCAGGATCGGCCCCGCGTACCAGGGCGTGTTGGCCGAGCGTGAGGTGACGTTGTCGCCATAGCGGGCCGACATCGGGATCGCGGTCAGGCTCTTGAAGCCGAGCGGTGCGGCGAAGGCGCGGTAGTCGGCGACGATGCGGTCGAACACGTCCTCGTCGAAGCCCATCAGGTCGATCTTGTTCACCGCCAGCACCACGTGCCGGATGCCGAGCAGCGAGCAGATGTAGCTGTGCCGCTTGGTCTGGGTGAGCACTCCCTTGCGGGCGTCGATCAGGATGATGGCCAGGTCGCAGTTGGACGCGCCGGTGGCCATGTTGCGGGTGTACTGCTCGTGCCCAGGCGTGTCGGCGACGATGAACGAGCGCTTCGGGGTGGTGAAGAAGCGGTAGGCGACATCGATGGTGATGCCCTGCTGGCGCTCGGCCTCCAGGCCGTCGACCAGCAGAGCGAAGTCGATCTCCTCGCCGGTGGTGCCGTGCTTCTTGGAGTCGCGTTCCAGGGTGGCGAGGGTGTCCTCGAAGATCAGCTTGGTGTCGTAGAGCAGCCGCCCGATCAGGGTCGACTTGCCGTCGTCGACCGAACCGCAGGTCAGGAACCGCAGCAGCCTCTTGTTGGCGGTGTCCGCGGGGTCCCGCTCGAAGGTGGAAACGGAATCCGGCATCACTCGGCCCCACCGGCGAAGCCGGAAAAAGATTCAACCACGAAGGACACGAAGTTCACGAAGGCCGTCGTGCTTGCTTCGTGTCCTTCGTGAACTTCGTGGTTCCAAATTCGGATGGCCGCCGGCGCGGCCCACGCTGTCAGGGCCATCAGAAGTACCCCTCGCGCTTTTTCTTTTCCATCGAGGCGGCTTCGTCGGAGTCGATCAGGCGGCCCTGGCGTTCGGAGGTGGTGGCGGCCAGCATCTCGGCGATGATCTCGTCGAGGCTCGCAGCGTGGGACTCCACCGCCGCGCTCAGGGGGTAGCAGCCCAGCGACCGGAAACGCACCCAGCGCTTCTCCTCCTTCTCGCCGGGGAGCAGCGGCATGCGGTCGTCGTCGCGCATGATCAGCATGCCGTCGCGTTCCACCACCGGCCGCTCGGCGGCGAGGTACAGCGGCACGATCGGGAGGTTCTCGGCCTTGGTGTATTCCCAGATGTTCAGCTCGGTCCAATTGGACAGGGGGAACACCCGGATGGTCTCGCCCTTGGCGATCTTGGTGTTGTAGAGCCGCCAGAGTTCGGGGCGCTGGTTGCGCGGGTCCCAGGCATGGCCGGCCGAACGGAACGAGAAGATCCGCTCCTTGGCACGGCTCTTCTCCTCGTCGCGGCGGGCGCCGCCGAAGGCCGCATCGAAGCCATAGAGGTCCAGCGCCTGCTTCAGGGCCTCGGTCTTCATCACCTGGGTATGCAGCGAGGAGCCCGAGGCGATCGGGTTGATCCCGCGCTTCACGCCTTCCTCGTTGGTGTAGACGATCAGCTTGACGCCATAGCGCTCGGCCACCTGATCGCGGTGGCGGATCATGTCCTTGAACTTCCAGGTCGTGTCGACGTGGAGCAAGGGAAAGGGCGGCTTGGACGGATAGAAGGCCTTGGCCGCCAGGTGCAGCATCACGCCGGAGTCCTTGCCGATCGAATAGAGCATGACAGGGTTCTCGAAGGCGGCCGCCACCTCGCGGATGATCTCGATGGACTCCGCCTCCAGACGCCGCAGATGCTCGGGCAGGGACGTCCCGCCGGCTCTCTGGGGGGCCGTGGGCTGAGCGCGTTGCGCAAAAGTGGAAACCGGTTTTGCGGTCACAACGCGCTCGAACATTTAAGTCTAGAGCACGACGAAATTTCGTCGTGCTCTGGGGCCGCGGTGGTCATGAACGCTCTACTCCTTCGGGAACGGCCGGGGCCGTGGTTCAGGCCAAAGCATAGGGGCGCCGTCCGCGCCAGCCCGAGTTATTGGCGCCGCTGATAGGAAAGCTAAAGGCCCGCCGTCCGCCGACACGGCCACACCGTGCTTGCTTGCCGGTCTAAGTCACTGACCGCGGCGAGCTTTGTCGCGGTCGCGCCTCTCGAACTTTTCCGCCATTTTCTCGGCCGGCGTCTTGGGGAGTTCCGCCCTGGCGATGCGGCCGTCGTGGTTGATGTCGAGCATGTCGAAGCGTCGGCGCGCGCTTTGCAGCCATTCGGCGAGGGTGACCTTGCCGTCGAAGTCGGTGTCGGACGAGGCCACCGGCTCGGGTTCGGGGGTGACGCCGAACACCGCCGCGCCGGCGAGCAGCGGCGCCCTTGGCCGCGTCTCCTGGCCAGAGGCGGCCTCGTTTTCGGCTTCGCGCGCCCGGTTCCGCTCGGGATCGTCGGACGGGAGCTGCGGAATGTCCTTGGCGCTCAGGCGCGAAACCCTGGGCAGGATCTCGGGCGCCACGTTCTGCTCGTAGGCGCTGACCTCGGCCCCGCCGAGGACGCCGTCGCCATTGGTGTCGAGCCGCTTGAAGAAGACCACGGCGTCGGCCTTGAACTCGTCCCAGCTCAGGGCGCCGTCATGGTCGGCGTCGACCCGGTCGAACCACTTGCCCACCGGATAGGGGTTCGTGTCGCCGCCGCGGAACGGCTCGCCCATCGGGCTGATGAAGACGTTGATCCTGCCCCGCACCGGAGGCTCATCGCCGGGAGAGGAACTGGCGCAGGCCGCCAGCAGCGCGCACGCGGCCGCCGCGATAGCCAGCTTGTGGATCATGCGAAGGGGCACCCCGGCGATTTCGGTCATGGCCATGCTTGGCGGAGATTGCGGCCTGGGCGTGGCCGTCTCAAGCCCCTTGCTGCGCCAGCACGGCGTCGGCGACGAAGGGATTGGAGCGCCGCTCCTCGCCGAAGCTCGACATCGGGCCGTGGCCGGGCACGAACTGGACGTCGTCGCCCAGCGGCCAGAGCTTGCCGGTGATCGAGTCGAGCAGCTGCTGGTGATTGCCGCGCGGAAAGTCCGTCCGCCCGATCGAGCCCCTGAACAGCACGTCGCCGACCTGGGCGAAGCGGGCCTGGCGATGGAACAGCACCACGTGGCCGGGCGTGTGGCCGGGGCAGTGGAACACCTCGAAGCGGGTCTCGCCGAGTTCGAGCACATCGCCGTCGGCCAGCCAGCGGTCGGGCGTGAAGCCGCGCGCCCCGCGCATGCCCCAGTCCGGGGCGCTGGTCTCGATCTGGTCGATCCAGAACGCGTCGTCCGGATGCGGTCCCTCGATCGGCAGGCCGGTCCGCTCGCGCAGCTCCGCCGCGCCGCCACAATGGTCGAGGTGCCCGTGGGTGACCCAGATCTTCTCCAGCTCCAGGCCGCGGCTCTGGGCCAGCTGGATCAGCTTCTCCGCATCGGCTCCGGGATCGATGAACGCGGCCTTCCTGGTCTTCGTGCACCAGACCAGGGTGCAGTTCTGCTGGAACGGCGTGACCGGCACGACCAGGGCCCCGATCGGCGGGGTAGAGGCGGGGGCGTCGGTCAAGAGGGCTCCGGAACTTCGACGGGCGGCGCAGGTCGCCCTCCGCCCAACAATAGGAGCAGGGCTCGGCCTTGGGTAGCAAAAGCCGCTCTTGTCTAACGTCCGGCCGTCGTCGGCCCCGCATCCTTGATGATGCCTTTGGCGATTGATCCGCGCTCGAAATACCTGATTTCACTGCCCTCGTAGGCGTAGAGAGCCTTGAGGAAGGCCTCATCGTAGGCCGTGAGTCCTTCCGCTGATCCAGCTGATGGACACTTGGGCTCCAGAACGTCCATGACGCTCGGCAGGGGGCTGCAGCCGTCCCGAGGGGCTGGCTTGCTGAGAACTAGCATCGCAATCCTATCGGCGACTGGCGCGATCGCCTGACCCTCGAGCAGCTTGGCGTCGACCACCACGAGTGCGAAGGCGAATTCGCTCTTCATCGGCGGGGGAAAATGCGTGAATCCATTCGGCAGCAGCCGACCATAGGCTCTATCGATGTGTCTGAAGTCCCCAGAGATGGTCATGGTGACGTACCAGATCTTCATCGGTGGCTGGAAGGCGGCCAGGGACTTGGCCAGGAGCGCCCACCTGTGCAGCGATTTCCCTGATCCGCTTGGTGACGAAATCGTTGAAGCCGGAAGAGAGGCCAGCCGTCATAGGGCAAAGCGGCGCTCCCCAGCGGGAGACTTGGCCGACGGGTCCGGGACGGCCCTGATCGTGCACGAACCTCTCGACGGTCTTCGCGAAACTCTGCGGCGTCATCGGCGCATGGCCCTGGACCACGATCTCGCCCACGGAGGTCGAGTCCGGCTTGTGGGCCGACGCACCGCCGGCCGTGGGCGCCACGGGATTTGCGGTGGGCGCCGGCGGCGGTACGGACTGGGCCACTGCGCCGCTCGTCATCAACCATGCGGCGCACGATAGAGAACACGCAAACCTGTTCAGCATCGAAACGTATTGGTCGCAGTCGGGCCACCATGGAGCCGCGCGTTGGCTGGTGGCCTTATTCGTACCTGAGGGCCGTGGCGGGAGCGGTGCGCGCCGCCATCCAGGCGTGGGTCGCCACCGTGGCCCAGGCGATCAGCACGGCGGTCGCCGAGGCCGCCAGGAACAGCCACGCCGGCAGGCTCACGCGATAGGCGAAGCCGTGCAGCCAGCGGTCCGTAGCCCAGAAGGCCAAGGGCCATGCAATCAGATTTGCCCACAGCACCGGCTTCGTGAACTGCCACACCAGCAGACCCATGATGTCGGCGGTCGAGGCGCCCATCGCCTTGCGCACCCCGATCTCCTTGGTCCGCTGTTCGGCGGTGAAGGCGGCCAGGGCAAAGAGGCCGAGGCAGGCGATGAGGATCGCCAAGGCCGAGCAGATGCCGATGGCGATCTCTTGGGTGATCATGTCCGCGTATTGGCCTTGCACGGTCTGAGACTCGAAGACGATGTCTGGCGGCCCATCCTGGCCCGTGGGGCGCCAGAGTTTTCTCAGAGCGTCGAGCGCTTCCGGCACACGATTACGGTCGAGCTTGAGGACGAGCACCGGTGAGGACGCCGGATCGACATAGAAGATCGTTGGCGGAATCGCGTTTCGGACCGAGCCAAGGGAGAAGTCCGGCACGATCCCGATCACTCGGGAAGGATGGGGCGTCGGGAACGCGTTCGGCCTTGCGCCAATCGGAGGCCGCATCCAGTCGACGATCTTGCCGACCGCATCCTCAGGTCTGGCGTATCCCAGTTGCCGCGCGCCCGCCTCGTTCAGGACGATTGACGGCTGGAGGTCGGCGCCCGGAGCGGGCCGATCCAGCAACATATCCTCTCCGCGATCCTTCGAGAAAAACCGACCTGCCACGGGGCGCAGGCCCTGAATCTCGAAGAGCCCAACGTCCGTCTGACCAACGTAGATGGTCCGGGGTGAGCGATCCGGCATGACCGCGATAGAAAGACCGCCCGGCCGCAGAGCGGTGAGGTTGGTGCACGCGACGCCCTTCACACCAGGGACGGCGGCTGCGGCCCGGTTGAATGCAGAACCACAAGGGCCGTCCGCCAGCACAACTTGGTCCATATCGAGCCGCAAGGCGTCGTGCAGTGCGAACTGGATTTGTCTGTAGATGGTCGCCGTCATCACGATCAGCCCGGCGAGGATGGCGAATTGCACCACCACCAGGCCCTGACGGACAGCCTTCGAGCCGGAGATTTGGCCTGTTCCCCCTTTCAGGGCGCTTGCCGGGCGGAACGCCGACATGACGAGCGAAGGATAGAGACCTGCCAGCGCGGCCGTGATCACCGCACCCGAGAGGAGGGCCACTGCCAAGCCTGGATCGGTGAGATAGTGGAAATTCAGCTCGCGCCCGACGAACCCGTCCAGCTTGGGCAGCAGCAGTTCGGCGAGGGCGATGGCGAGCAGCATGGCGGCCCCCACATGAATGAAGCACTCGCCCATGAACTGGATCACCAGATCGCGCCGGCGCGCGCCTACGGCCTTGCGGATGCCCACCTCGACGGAACGCCGCGTCGCCCGCGCCGTCATCAAGGTCACGAAATTGATTCCGGCGATCAGGACGATCAGTGCCCCGATCACCGCGACTCCCGCATCGACCCGGTCGTCGCCCGGCGGGCGGGTCAGCGGGGAGGGGCCGGCCGAAGTGAAATGGAGCGTCTTCAGCGGCGCAAGAGAATATCTGGACGTCGACCGGCCGCCACCGGGAGCCGGATAGTGGGCTTGGTCGAACGCCTGGAAGCGCGCGGCCCAATCACTTGGGGATGAGCCGCCCTTCAGCCTCACGTAGGTCAGCTGGTCCGGATCGTAAGGGGTTGGGTGAAGGTCGTCTGAAGTGGTGGGCGAAAATGCGGCTCGTGCTGGCGCGAAAATTTGCGCCGTCAGGTGGCTGCTCGCCGGTGTGTCCTTCAGGACCGCCATCACCCTCATCGGATGATAGCTGGAACCGGTAAGGCCTGGGTTGACCTGGATGACTTTCCCTAGCGGCGCATCCTGGCCGAAGTATTTGCGCGCCAACTCCCGCGTTAGAACCAGGCCATCGGGCGAGCGCATCGCTGCGTCCGGGTCTCCCGCCAGCACGGGTAGGCGCATGATGCGGAAGAAGTCCGGATCGGCCCAGCCAACGGCCTCGAACGCCTGGTTCCCGCCGATCTTCAGAATTCCATCGGATGACGACAGGCGGGCTACGTCGGCGACCTCCGGGAAATCCAGTTTCAGATGTCCGGCCACTGCCGCCTGCACGAAATCGGTGTGCAAGGGCTTCTGGCCAGGGGCCAGAATGGTGAGCTCGACCCGATAGATGTCCTGGTAGCCGGGGATGAACCGGTCAAAGCCGTATTCGTCACGCAGATACAGGCCGATCAGGATCGCCGCCGCGAAGCTGATCGCGAGGCCTCCGATGGTGATGAAAGCATAGAGCCAATTACGGCCGAGGTTGCCGAACGCGGCGGCGATGTAGTTACGCAGCATGGTGGGCTCCGTCAGCCTCGCGGCGGCTATCTGCCGCCAGTATGACGTGAGCGCGGCGGCCAAAGAAATCGAGACAGATCAATCATTTAAGATAATTCTATTTTCGCCTCGAAGGCCGCGCTGTCCGAAATCGAACACCCTCGCCGACGATCCGCCGACCCCGGGGCATCGTCTTTGATTGCCGGACTCTCGGACCACGGTTAGCGTGCCGGTCTCGGGGCGACGGCCGGGACCGGACGACGGGGGACTAGATGGCGGGCGTGGCAGGCATTTTCCGGCGTAAATCGGTCGAGCAGATTCAGGCCGAGCACGAGCATGGCGAGCTGAAGCGTTCGCTGGGCGCGCTGAACCTGGTGCTGCTCGGCATCGGCTGCATCATCGGCACCGGCATCTTCGTGCTGACCGGCCGGGCGGCCGCCGAGTTCGCCGGCCCGGCGATCACCATCTCCTTCGTCATCACCGGCCTGCTCTGCGCCTTCGTGGCCCTGTGCTACGCCGAGCTGGCCTCGGCCCTGCCGGTCTCGGGATCGGCCTATTCCTACACCTACGCCTCAATGGGCGAGGTGGTGGCCTGGGTGATGGGCCTGCTGCTGCTGCTCGAATACGGCCTGGCGGCCTCGACCGTGGCGGTCGGCTGGTCGGGCTATCTGGTCAGCCTGCTGCAGGACATGCACCTCGACATTCCGCCCGCCCTGACCGCCGCTCCCGGCGTCGCGATCAAGGACGCCCACGGCGTGGTGATCGCCCACGGGATCATGAACCTGCCGGCCATCGTCGCCCTGATCGCGGTGAGCAGTCTCCTGGTGGTGGGGATCTCGGAGTCCGCCACGGTGAACAACATCATCGTATTCATCAAGCTGACAGTGGTGATCGCCTTCATCGGCATCGGATCGCAGTACGTGAACCCGCACCTGTGGCATCCCTTCATCCCGCCGCAGATCCCTGCGCCGCCGGCAGGGACGCCGAACGACCTCTGGCACCAGATGGGTCGGGCGCTGTGGGCGGTGATCACCGGCGACAACCACGCCCGCTACGGACTCCAGGGCGTGATCCAGGGCGCCGCGCGGATCTTCTTCGCCTATCTCGGCTTCGAGGCGGTCTCCACCGCCGGCGCGGAATCGCGCAATCCCTCCAAGGACATGCCGATCGGCATCCTGGGATCGCTGGTCATCTGCACCATCCTCTACATCCTGACCTCGGCGGTGCTGGTGGGGATCGTGCCCTACGCCTCGCTGGACAATCCCGCCCCTATCGCCACGGCGGTGAACCAGATCGGCCTGCCGTGGTTCGCCATACTGGTGAAGATCGGGGCTATCGCCGGCCTGTCGAGCGTCATGCTGGTGCTGCTCTACGGCCAGACGCGGATCTTCTACACCATGTCGAAAGACGGGCTGCTGCCGGCCTCGCTGGCAAGAGTGCACGCGAGGTTCAAGACGCCGTGGATCAACACCATCATCGTCGGCGTGCTCGCCTGCGGGGCGGCGGGCTTCATGTCGCTGGACGCCCTGTCCGACCTGTCGAACGTCGGATCGCTGGCTGCCTTCGCCATGGTCTGCGGCACAGTGTTGTACCTCCGCTACGCCCGGCCCGGGATGAATCGCCCGTTCAAGACCCCGCTTTTCCCGGTCGTTCCGATCCTCGGGGTCCTGATGTGCCTCTTGCTGCTGCTCAGCATCATGGCCGATCACAAGACCCGGAACTTCTTCCTGATCTATCTGGTCGGCGGCATCGTGGTCTATTTCCTCTACGGCATGCGCCATTCCAGGCTGGGCTTGGGGATCACCGTCGAGGGCCACGAGGCCGAGCCGATGGAGCTGCCGCACGCCGGCGATTAGCCTCTCGCTTGGCGCAGACCTCCCGATCCATGAGGCGCTGCCTGCGCTGAAGGCGGCGCTGGCTGGCGGCGCGTGCGCGGTGCTGGTCGCCCCGCCCGGCGCCGGCAAGACCACGGTGGTTCCGCTCGCCCTGATGGACGAGCCCTGGGCCGGGGGCGGCAAGATCCTGGTGCTGGAGCCGCGGCGCCTCGCCGCCCGCGCGGCGGCGGAGCGCATGGCCTCCACCCTCGGCGAGCAGGCCGGCGAGACCGTCGGCTACCGCGTGCGGCTGCAGTCCAAGGTCTCGGGCAAGACCCGCGTCGAGATCCTCACCGAGGGGGTGTTCACCCGCATGGTCCTGGACGACCCCTCGCTCGGCGGGGTCGCGGCGGTGCTGTTCGACGAGTTCCACGAGCGGAGCCTGGACGCCGATCTCGGCCTCGCCTTCGCCCTGCAGGCCCAGGCGATCCTGCGCCCCGAGCTGCGGCTACTGGTGATGTCGGCCACCCTCGACGCCGCACCGGTGGCCGCCCTGATGGGCGATGCGCCGATGATCGAGAGCCAAGGGCGGCAGTATCCGATCGAGACCCGCTATCTCGGCCGCGACCCGCGCCTTCACCTGGAGGAACAGGTCGCCCGCGCGGTGATGCGGGCCCTGGCCGACGAGAGCGGCAGCCTGCTGGTTTTCCTGCCGGGCCAGGGCGAGATCCGCCGGGTGGAGCGGCTCCTGGCCGAGCGGATCAAGCAGCCCTCGGTGGACCTCGAGCCGCTCTATGGCGCCCTCGATTTCGCCGAGCAGGCCCGGGCCATCGCTCCGCCGGCGGCCGGCCGGCGCAAGGTGGTGCTGGCCACCTCCATCGCCGAGACCAGCCTGACCATCCAGGGCGTGCGGGTGGTGATCGATTGCGGCCTCTCGCGTGTGCCCAGGTTCGATCCGTCCAGCGGCCTGGTGCGGCTGGAGACGGTGCGGGTGAGCCGCGCGGCGGCCGATCAGCGCCGGGGCCGGGCCGGGCGCACCGAGCCCGGGGTCTGCTATCGGCTGTGGGACGAGGCCGAGACCCGCGCCCTGGTCCCGTTCAGCCGGCCGGAGATCCTGGAGACCGATCTCGCCGGCCTGGCGC
>DATCFQ010000022.1:0-2278 GCA_036509495.1 Caulobacteraceae bacterium | reverse complement strand
GAGACGCCACGCCCATTGCGGCTGAACGGACGCGAACACAACGCCCCAATCTCCAAAGGTCGTTGCGCCACCGACGATGAGGTAGCCGCAGGCGACGAGCAGATTGAAGCCGCAGCTCAGCCAGAGGAAGTAGCCGAGCGTGTCCGAGCGTTTTCGCAGCCTCAGGATTGCAGCGCAGAACCCGCCGACAACGAAGTTGAAGGCGGGTCCGGCGATAACCATCGGAATTGTGTGAACCGAGCACCGCATCCAGAGCGGTGCGAGCGCTGTGATGTGCCCGCCATTGATGATGCACACGCTGCCGTGGCCGAGAAATTCATGACCAACGGTCTCCGCGACGTAGGCGATAACGCCGATGGCCAGGACCGTCGGTAGGTTGTCACCTTGGGTCACGGCCGCCTCCTCGGACCGATGCCCGGACCATACCCTAAGCCCTGACAGCTAACGCCGCCAGGACCCCGCGTCGGCTCCATCCGGCGGCATCTCGAACGTCCCCTAACCCCCCAACCCTACCCTCCGGAGGGTCCGTTGTCCGCCAACCCATGGCCCAGCGGCCATAGCGAAGCTTGTCCGGATTGCTCGGTCTCACAATGAGTTTCCGGACAATTAGATTTCCGGACGGGAGAACGGACAAGCTTCACAGATCGAAGGTCGCGTCTTTGGCCTCGCCCGCCGCAAGACGTGCGGCGTTCCGGCGCGGGAGATAAGGGGACACTATACTTAATTCGAAAGACGCTTATGCCGTCCTGAGTGCAGTGGACGAATTAAGTATAGTGTCCTGTGTGGACGGCGCCCTCTCGGCAAGGGGTTTTTGCTCTGATGCGGCCTGGTCGGGTGCGGTCATGTGTCCGGCCTGTTGATGCGGCCTTTTGCGCCGCTGGCCCTGATGTCGTCCGCTGAGCTGGGTTCCCATCACCTTAACGCGCTTTTGACGCGCCGACACAGTATCGGAGTGTCCCGCTCACCGGGTCTGACCGGTCGCATCAAGTCATCGTCCTCGCCAAGATCGGGCGCGGCTGGGGTTCAGGCGGCCATGGCCGGAACTCCGCCGCGGAAGGTTTCGCCGCGTGTCATGATCGCCCAGGCAATGCGCGCCATCTTGTTGGCCAGGGCCACGGCCGCCAGCTTGAAAGGCTTCTTCTCCAGCAGACCGACAGCCCAGGTCTTCATGTTCGAGGGACTGGTCCCTGGATGTCGCAGGACCGAGGCGGCGCCGACGACCAGAAGGGTTCGCAGGTATCGGTCGCCCATCTTGGAGATCCGCCCCAGCCTCTCCTTGCCACCGCTGGAGGCCTGCTTGGGCGCTAGGCCGAGGAAGGCGGCGAACTCGCGGCCCGAGGCGAACATGGTCGGGTCGGTGACGCTGGCGGCCAGGGCGCTGGCGGTCAGAGGGCCAATGCCCGGAATGCTCGCCAACCTCAGGCTGACCTCATTGGCCCGGTGTTGCTCAAGAACCTGGCGATCGAGGCGTTCGATCTGGGCTTCCAGGCTATGCAACTGCTCAACCAGGGGCGACAGCGCCTGGCGGGCCTCGGAGAGAAGGCTCTCATCCCCCTTATCGGCGAGCACTTCCAGGAGCGGAGCCAGGTGACGTGGACCGGTGGGGGTGACCAGACCGAACTCAGCCATGTGGCCGCGAAGGGCGCAGATCAGCGCGGTCCGCTGGTTCACCAGCAGAGCCCGCACACGGTGCGTCATCAGGGCCGCCTGCTGGGCCTCGGTCTTCACCGGCACGAAGCGCATGCTCGGCCGACCGACCGCCTCGCAGATCGCCGCCGCATCCGCCGCGTCGTTCTTCTGCCGGCGCACGTAGGCCTTCACATAAGCCGGCGGAATCAACCGCACCTCATGGCCCATGGCCTTCAACTGACGAGCCCAGTGGTGGCTGCTGGCGCAGGCCTCCATGCCCACCAGACAGGGCGACATCTTTCCCATGGCGGTCAGAAAGTCCCGCCGACGAAACGCCTTGGCGATGACGACCTCGCCCTTCGCGCCAATCGCGTGAATCTGAAAGACCGACTTGGCCAGATCGATCCCTACTGTGGTAATGGTCTCCATGGACGGTGCTCCTCTGATGAATCAGTCCAACGGCCTTCATCATGGCACGCAGATGCCGCCAGCGAGCGCCGTCCACACCATCACCTTATCTCCTTGTGCCCCCTTATCTCCTTCAGGCTGCTTTTGACCCTTGAGTGGCGATGATCGCCTGTGCGCGAAGGCGGCGCGCGCGAAGACTGATCTCTACCTGCTGCACGGACATGGTGAGGACGGAGAGCAC
>DATCFQ010000021.1:0-5619 GCA_036509495.1 Caulobacteraceae bacterium | reverse complement strand
GTCGCTGTCGTACAGACCATGTGATGGGTCGCGACGCCGCCAATCGCCGATATTGGCGAGCTCGTGGTTGTCGGTGTGGACGGCGGTGAGAACCGATGGGTTCAGAGGGCGGGCTCGGCGCTGCGCCGATCACCTTCAGGATGTCGCCATCGCCAGTGTCTGGAAGGGTTCCGCAAGGGGGCGCCCAAGGCGCTGAGGGCGTCAGGTGTCTGGCTGTGGTGATCCGCATGTAAGCGCCAGGACCAAGCCGTCAGTCGTCTCCCGGGTTGGGCGCTGCGGGGCGAGCTCGTCCGCGATCAATCCCACGAACCTAGGACGGGACGGTCAGGGTCAAAGGCGACCTCGCTTGAGCGAGGCGAACCCCGCGGACCCACCGACCTTCGCTGCGCTGCAGGCCGGTTTCCCCAGGATTCGGCCTTTGGCCCCTCCCTTTCACCCGCCCTGGGCGGTCGCGAGATCGCGGGAACGAGCCCGTCGATCCGGCAGCGCAAGAGGGAGACGAAAGATGGTCAGCATGGGGATGGCTCAAGCGGTTTTTCAACACGCCCACGACTTCTACGACACCGGCAGCTGGTATGTGGTCGCCGAATGCTGGGACCTTCTGGCCATCGCCGAGGAGCTTGACCGCCAGGAGGAGATTACCGCGATCCCCTTCGAGCTCGACACGGCCGCCATCGCCCACTTCCACCAGATGATCCACCCGCCAGGGACCCGCGCCCGGCACTAACGCCCTTCGGCGCCCGCTTCGGCGGGCGCTACCCCCTACCCTTCCCCGGGCTCGGACGCGGCAGGGCGTCGGTCGGCGCCTGGCGGAACAGGCGCCGAACGGAATCCAATTCCTTGTGCCGAACGGTCCAGCGGACACTCAGCCTTGGGGTTGGTGATTCGTTCTTTCATAGGCGCCGATCCATCTCCGTTGTCCTGGTCTCTGGCCCCTTGAGGTCCAGCCGATGCCAAGGTGTGGGAGAGAGGGAGATAGCTATATTTTATATATAGCTTGGACCAGTTTTAGAGAACCATTCGCCACGTCCGCATGTCACGCCTCAAATCCTCGCCCTTCTTCAGCGCAACGCCCGTCTTCAGCCGCGTCGAGTATGCCGCGGCGCTCGGCCGCGCGCCGACCGAGAAGGTCGTCACGACGATGCTTGCCCAGCATCTGAAGGCCGGCAACATCCGCCGCCTTGCCCGAGGGGTCTTCGCATCGGTTCCCAAGCACGCTGACGCCGGCGCCTGGCCGGTCGATCGCTTCCTTGCGGCCTCGCGCCTGCGGGCCGGGGGGGTGATCGCCTATCATGCGGCTCTCGAGCTGCACGGCTACGCCTACACCCACGGCTTCGCGGTGCAGGTCATCGCCCCCGGCGACCCGGGATTGCTGGAGACGGCCGATTTCCCGTGCCGCTTTGTGAAATCGCCGAAGGGATTTGCGGCGCCGGATGGCGTGACGATCGTTGATCGTCTCGGCCTGGAGGTGATGGTCACCACCATCGAACGCACGGTCGCCGATCTGTTCGATCGCCCGGACCTCGCCGGCGGCGCCGAGGAACTGTTTGCCTCGCTTGACCTTGTGGAAAGGATCGACGCCCGGAGTCTTGCCCGGCACCTGAGGGAGCTCGGCAATGCGACCGCGGCCGGTGCGGCCGGTTGGTGGCTGGCCCGCGAGCAGACGCGCCTCGGCGCGCCGGCTGCGGTAATTGAGGACCTGCATGCCCTCGCACCGCGCCAAAACCGCTATGGGCTCGGCGCGAAGCCAGGCCGTGGCAAGATCGCTACCGGCTGGAACGTGATCCTTCCCGCTGCGGTGATCGAACATCGGTTCGAGGGGCTGTAGATGGTTTCCTCGATGGAGTGCTCGATCGGAGCGAGATTCAGGTGCATGGCCTGACCGGCGATCCGGGCCAGGCTGTACGCAACTCCGACATGCCGGTGCTTGCCTGGAAATCCCGCTACATGCGGACGCACCGCGGCGCTGAGACCTAGACCAAGCAGGCCCACACCTTACGCCTCAAGGTTTCTCGGTCAGCCAGTCCCCTCGGACCAAACGCACCGAACCCTTCGCCCCATGGGCATGTCAGCACCGCAGCCGGTTCCAGGTTGACCCCGTTGGGTCGAGTTAAGCCCCCTCCCCTCCCCTACGTCCTTTGGTCAGGTGCGTCCGGGGGGCGCCCTTCCTGTGCCGGGGGTTGAACGATCCGCTTCCCTGGCGCGCTCGTGGTCCTTGTTCTGGTCATCTCCAAGCCGTTGTGACGCCCCGCGGGCTGCGGTCCGCGCGATCAATCACTTCAACCTAGGTCGGGGCGGTCCAGGTCAAAGCCGACCCCGCTGCGCGAGGCGGCTCGGATGGATCCTCCGGCCTCCCTCCGCTGCGCTCCGTGCAGGCCGGCTTCCAACCGAACCGGGCTTTGGCCTGTCCCTCTTCCCCGCCCTTGCAGGTCGCGTGATCGCGGCAGGGACCGCGAGCCGCCGGGATTTCCCTGGCGGCAGATGGAGAAAGACAATGTTGAACAAGGTCCAACTGATCGGTTTTACCGGAGCCGAAGCGGAAGTTCGTACCACCTCAGGCGGCAAGAAGGTCGCCACCCTGCGGGTCGCCACCAACCGCTACACGAAGGCGGGCGGCGAGCGGAAGGACTACACGACCTGGCACCAGGTCGAGATCTGGAACCAGGGCACGGTCGGCTGGCTGGCGTCCAAGGGGCTGCCGAAGGGTTCGAAGGTCTTCGTCGAGGGGGAGATCCGGCACGACCGCTACACTGACAAGGACGGTGTGGAGCGGTTCTTCTCGAAGGTCGTCGTGGCCACGCCCCAGCACGAGCTTAGGTCGCTGGATCGCCCCGAGCACAACGAAGCTCAGCAAGAAAGCTGAGGGTCAGCGGCCCGCCCGGTTCTCCGGGCGGGCCGCTCGCTTGCTGGATAATGCCCTCGCGCGAATCCCCTTACGCTCGTGTGGCCCGGCGACGGGTTATGTGGTCTAGGTGGTCTAGACCAACCGGACACGCTAGAGTGCTAGACGCGCCGGACTGCCTAGACCGATTAGACATCTAGACATCTAGACAGTCCGGAGTAACCTGTTCACCGGAGGTCCGGTGCAACGGCGCCCCGGAACTCCGGCGCCCCGTCGTTCAGGATGTCTTTACCATCCGGATGTCATGAACTCCGGACGTCTAGGGTGCAGGACCCAGCAGCTCTGCCAACGGAGAGACCCCAATGGCCCTGGTACTATTTGCGAACACGAAGGGCGGCAGCGGCAAGACGACCGCCGCGCTCGTGCTCGCCGGCGAGCTCGTCAAACATCGGGCGAAGGTCGTCCTGCTGGAGGGTGATCCGAATCGTCCGCTGATGAACTGGGCCCAGGCACGTGGAATGACGGTGCTTGAAACCTCCCGCTCGCGGGTGACATCCGCGGCCCAGGCGGCGGAGCTTATCGAGGGGGCCGCCACGACGGATGTCGATGGCGGCCGCCTCACCGTCGTGCATGATGACGACCAGGAAGGGGTTTTCGATTGGATCGAAGGCGCGTCCGCGTGGGCCCACTTCGTGATCGCCGACCCCGAAGGCAGCCCCAATGAATGGCTGACCCAGGTCGCGTCCCAGGCAGACCTGGTCATCATCCCATTCGCGCCATCGGCACTCGACGCGAAGCAGGTGTCCCGAACGGTTCAAGTGCTCCAGAAGGTCGGCAAGCTTTCCCGCCGGGAGATCAAGTACCAGATCCTGCTGACCCGGGCGGGCGCCGGGGCGGTCATGACCCGCGATGAACGCGAAATTCGCCAAAGCCTTGAAAAGAATGGCTTACCGCTCATGAAGACAACGCTGTGCGAACGTCCCGCCTATCGTGGCCTCTTCAAGTTGGACGCAACTATCGGCGAGCTGCCCGAGACCAAGATCAACGGCTTGGATAACGCCCGTCGCAACGCCGCCGAATATATTTCCGAGGTGTTCGCGATCCTGAAGGAGTCGACTCGGACCCAAACGGAGGCCGCGTGATGGCGAGCGCTGAACGTGATGGTTTTGGCTTCGACGCGATCGGCAAGGGCAGTGACCTCGACCTGAGCGCCTTCGAGCCGAAACCTAAATTGATCGACCGAGCGTCAGCGGACGCGGCCAGTGAAGTCGCCGAAAGCGCGGGTTTCACGCGACGCACATCGGCAAAGGCCGAGGCAAGGTCCAGGACTAAGGCCACTGCTAAAACGACAGCCGTCGCCGACAAGGGCCGAAAACGTCGGGTCAACATCAACGACTTGCTCGGTATCGAGGACCGCTACCCCGAGACCGAACGCGCCCAGCTGAACCTGCTCGCGCCCGTGCCCGTCGTGTTGCGTTGGCGTCAGTTGGTCAAAGACGCCAGCGTGCCGGCCTGGGAGGTCCTGGAACGGGCCATGGAGGCGCTAGAGGCCAAGTCCGGGCCTGGCGCCGCCGGAAACCGGTCCTGATGCGCACGGCGCCCGCGAACCCGGTTGCAGACGGACTGTGTGGCGCGATAGCGACGCGGCGGGGAGGGGAGGGCACATGACCGCGCCCAAACTCCGCAACGCCCAGTTTGACCTATTCATCCCTCTAATGCGCGATCTGCCGCTGAAGGATCAGCGGGAAACCATGGAGCGGCCGTTCTTCAGCCTGCAGAAGCGCAAGCGGCTCAAACCCATCGAATACCAAAGCGCCGACGGCGAAGTGCGGGTGAAGGTCGAGGCGGTGCCCGCCTACGGCATGGCCACGATCTGGGACGGTGACATCCTGATCTGGGCGGCGAGCGCCCTGAACCGGCTCAAGGCCGAAGGGCGCAACGACCTGCCCCGGGAGTTGAAGACAACAGCCTATGATCTGCTGCGCTCCATCCAGCGCGATACTGGCGGGAAGGGCTACGTCGAACTCAAGGCGGCCCTGGACCGCCTCGCGACAACGACGATTTTCACCTCGATCCGCGCCAAGCGCGGGCGCGACAGCCGGTTCAGCTGGCTGGACTCGTGGAGCGTCGAAGTCGACCCGATCACCGACAAGCCCATAGCGCTGAAGATCACCCTCTCAAACTGGGTCTATGAGGGGGTCATCAACGAAAAATCAGTCCTGACCATGCACCCGGACTACTTCCAGCTCTCCGGCGGGCTGGAGCGGGCGCTCTACCGCATCGCGCGCAAGCACGCCGGTGATCAGGAGCAGGGCTGGACCTGCCGCGTATCCCTGCTGCACGAGAAGTCAGGATCGGACAGCGCGCCAAAGGAATTCGCGCGGATGCTGCGCAAGATCGTCGAGAACAACGATCTTCCGGAATACGACCTGACTTTCACCACGGCCGGCGACAACTCGTCCGCGGTGCATTTCATTCGCCGCGCAGCGGCCGAACGGGCGCAATTCCGGGCGGAACTGGAGGCGGAGACCGCCAAGCAGGCCCGCAGGACACGCGAAGATCTGCGAGCCGCCGAGATCGATGGCCAAGGCGAGGCCTTCTCGAAGCGCCGCGTCATGCCGGGCCAGCACTAACGGTCTATCACACACCTCCACCGAAAGATTCTCGTACCTACAAGGACTTGTACGAGATTCGTGAGGTTATATGGGACACCCGATGCACGGGGTTTCGCCCACCGCAGAGTCTCTCAGCGTCGCAGAGGTGGTTAATATCCGGTT
>DATCFQ010000020.1:0-7170 GCA_036509495.1 Caulobacteraceae bacterium | reverse complement strand
CTTCGCCCGGCCTCGCGGCCTGGCGCGGTCGGCCGGAGACGTGGTGGCCGAGGGCGTGATGAAGCTGGCGGAGCGGCGCCGCTGAATCGTTAGAGGCCGCGGGCGAGCTTGCGGTCGATGGCGCGGACGACCATCCGGGATGCCCATCTATGGGCGACGAACAGGTCCGCCACCGCCGGGCCGCCCAAGGGCACCGCGCCGATGGCGGTGCGGCTGGCCAGCAGGGCTCCGGCTCCGAGCAGGGTCAGGAGCGGGACCCTGGCGCGGGCGCCTTGCACCAGGATGAAGCCGCCCGCCAGGATGCTGTAGATGTCGCCAACGCCGGGAAGCCAGCTCAGCACGCCGTCGATGCCCAGGCCCCAGGGGCCGATGCGGATCAGACCGTCCGACAGCCGTCCGACCAGCGCGACGCTGCGGCGGATGCGCTCGAGGTCCACCTCGGCGGCGCCCGAGGCGGTGCGCCACTCCGGTTGGACCTGCACGGCGGGATAGGCTCTGGTTTTCACCGGTTTTCCTTCCAGCGACGACTGGCGCGCTCTGCGGCGGAACGCGCGAACCACCGCCACGCTCCCAACATGGGCTCCAGCGATCCCGGTCGCCAGAGGACCAGAGCGCGAGGGAGGCCGACGCCCGCGATTGTTCCGCGACGCACCATTTCTGCTGCGATGCAGCATTTTCTTGTTGAGCCGAGCCGAGACCCGGCGCAGTCTGGAGGCCGAACGCAGGTATGGGACCCATGCGCACCTACAAGCTCGAACTCCGCCACGCGCCGTCCAAGAACACCTTGAACGCCATGCCCGACAATCGCCTGCCGCCGCTCACCGCCCGGCTGGCGGCGGACGACAACGCCATCATCTGGGCGCGCGACGAACTGATCGGACTGTGCCGGATCAAGCACGGCGTCCCCTTTCAATACGTCGAGGCCAGCGTCTTCGAGCTCTATCCGATCGGCTCGCCCCGCGAGGCCGACAACCGGCGCCTCGGCCGCTGGGTGATCAATCCCGAAGGCCTGAACTGGCGTCCGAAGGCGGCCTGAGCCACGTCCTGGCTAGTGCGGGTGGCCGAAGATCTGCGAGATCTTGTAGGCCGCCGGCATGATCAGCACCCCTAGCAGACAGGGGAAGATGAACAGGATCAGCGGCACGGTGAGCTTGGCCGGCAGGGCCAGGGCCTTCTCCTCGGCGCGCATCATCCGCTTGGTCCGCATCTCGTCGGAGAACACTTTCAGGGTATCGCCGAGGCTGGTGCCCATCTCCTCGGCCTGGCGCAGCATGGTGGCGAAGGACTTGGCCTCGTCGATGCCGAGCCGATCGGCCAGCCGCGCCCAGACGTCCTTGCGCGAGCGGCCCGCGCGCAGCTCCAGGGTCAGCAGCTTCAGGTGCTCGGCGAGGTGCGGATAGCGCCGCACCAGTTCGTCGGTGATGCGGGTGACCGCGGCATCGAGCGACAGGCCGGCTTCGACCGAGGCGCAGAGCAGATCGAGCAGGTCCGGGAAACCGTCGCGGTATTCGCGTTCGCGCTTGGCGATGCGCACCTTGATCACCCGCTCGGGGCCCAGCAGGGCCCCGATCGAGAAGCCCGCCGCCACCAGGACGCCGAGCATTCCCTTGCCGTGGGTCAGGGGCAGCACCAGCAGGGTGCCCATGGCCGCGACGGCGAGGGTCACCACCCGGGCGCCGAGGTAATAGGTGACCGCTTCACGGTTGAAGAAGCCGGCCTGCATCAACTGGGCGCGCAAGGCCGAGGTCCGGGCCGGATCCTGGATGGCCATGCGGTCGCCCACTTGGCGGATCTTGTTGACGACCCCCGACAGCACCTCGGGCGGACCGCGGTCCTCTTGGCCGCCGCCGTCCGGGCCCAGACGGCTGCGCCGGCGCGCCCGCAGGCCCGCCTCGCGCAGGACGAAGAAGCCGCCGGCGCTGACGCTGACCGAGATCAGCACCAGGGCCAGCATGGTGAGAATGGTCTGGAAGGGGATGCCCATCGTCTAGATCCGCATGTCGATCATTTTGCGCATCACCAGGTTGCCGAGCACCATCCAGGTGACGAGTCCCCCCAGGCCCATCTGGATCGGCCGGGCGCCGATCACCTCGCCGTAGAAGTTGGGGCGGGCGATTTCCAGGAAGGCGAAGGCCGCGATCGGGGCGCTGGTCAGGATCATGGCCGAAGCGCGCCCCTCGGCGGAGGCGGCGTGGATCTTCATCCGCATCTTCTGCCGCTCGCGGATGGTGTGGGCGTTCATCTTCAGCAGGCCCACGAGGTTGCCCCCCGAGCGCTCCTGCAACCGGATGGTCGCGGCGAACAGGTCGAAGTCGTCGTGCTTGCAGCGCGCGGCGACGTTGCCGATGGCCTGCTCGAGCGTGGCGCCATAGGCGATTTCGTCGGCGGCCATGCCGAACTCCGAACCGATCGGGTCGGGCATTTCGCGGCCCACCAGGGCGACGGCCGTGGCCACCGGGTGGCCGGCCTCCAGGCTGCGGACCACGATCTCCAGGGCGTTGGGCAACTGCTTGCCCAGCAGCTTGGCCCGGCGCTTGGCCAGGAACACCAGGTAGATGTAGGGCCCCAGCACCGCCGCGACGATCCCGGCCGGTAAGGCGAACAGCGCCTTATGGCTGAACCCGAACACCACGACCATGGTCGCCAGGCCGACGCCCACGATATAGAGGGCCCACTTGCGCGGCTCATAGACCACGCCCGAGCGCAGGATCAGCCCGGCGAGGAAGCCGGTGCGGCCCTCGCCGTCCTCCTTCAGGCCCCGCTGCTTGCGCAGCTCCAGCACCAGCTCGCCGAGGGATCCGGTTCGCTCGGCCGTCGCCAGGCGCCGGTTCACCGCCCGCCGCGAGATGCCCGAACGGACCAGGCCGGATGCGGCCTGGGCGGCCAGAAACACGGCCGCGAAGATCAGCACCATGATGGCGGTCTTGGGACCGAAGAGATCTGCGGGCGTGTGCATCGGCTAGACCAGCGACCGGTGCGGGTCGAAGTTGGCGGTGTCGTAGTGGATGCCGCGGCGGATCATCTCGTCCAGGCATCGGGGCCTGATGCCGGTGGCGCGGAACTCGCCCACGACCGAGCCGTCGGCTTCGGTGCGGATGCGGTGGAAGGCGAAGATCTCCTGCATCTGCACGACCGCCCCCTCCATGCCGGTGATCTCGGTGACGCTGATCAGGCGGCGCTTGCCGTCCGACAGGCGCATGACCTGCACGATCATGCCGACCGCCGAGGCGATCTGGCCGCGCACCGCTTCCGCCGGCAGCCGCATGGACGACATGGCGACCATCTGCTCCAGGCGAGTCACCGCCTCGCGGGGATTGTTGGCGTGGATGGTGGCCATGGAGCCTTCGTGGCCGGTGTTCATGGCCTGCAGCATGTCGAAGGCTTCCTCGCCGCGGACTTCCCCCAGGATCACCCGGTCGGGACGCATCCGCAGGGCGTTCTTGACCAGCTCGCGCTGGCGGATCTCGCCCTTGCCTTCGATGTTCGGAGGCCGCGTCTCCATGCGCACCACGTGCGGCTGCTGCAGCTGCAGCTCGGCGGCGTCCTCGATGGTGATCAGGCGCTCCTTGTGGCCGATCGCCGAGGACAGGGCGTTGAGCAGGGTGGTCTTGCCGGAGCCCGTGCCGCCGGAGATCACCGTCGACACCCGGCTCTTGATGGCGCCGGCCAGGAACTCGGCCACGCAGGCCGGCATGGCGCCGACGCCGACCAGGCGCTCGAGGCTGTAGGGCTTCTTGGAGAATTTCCGGATCGACACGCACGCGCCGTCGAGCGCCACCGGCCCGATGGCGGCATTGACCCGGCTGCCGTCGGCGAGGCGGGCGTCGACCATCGGCGAGGACTCGTCCACCCGGCGGCCGACCGCGGCGACGATGCGGTTGACGATGCGCAGCAGGTGGTCGTTGTCGCGGAAACGCACCGGCGTGAGCTCCAGCTCGCCGAAGCGCTCGATGAACACGCTGTAGGGCCCGTTGATCAGGATGTCGGCGATGGTGTCGTCCTTGAGCAGGGGTTCGATCGGCCCCAGGCCCGTCATCTCGTCGAACACCGAGGCGCCCAACTGGTCGAGTTCGGCGGTGTTCAGCGCCAGGCGCTCGTCGCGGGCGAAGTCGGCGACCAGGGCGCGCACCTGCCGGCGTTGATCGGCGTCGTCCAGCTTGTCGAGCTTGGACAGATCGAGTTCGTCGATCAGCCGCGAATGCAGCTTCAGGCGGATATCGAGCAGCTCGTCCCGCTCGGCCTGGGCGGCGGTGGGCTGGATGACCGGCGCCTCCTTGGTGAGGCCGGCGAGGGCGGTCGGGATAAGGGCCTCGGCCGCCGGCGCCGCGGCCGCCTCTGGCGCGGCCTCGGCCTCGGCCGGTCGACGGAAGCTGAAGCGGGCCATCAGGCGATCCTCGAAAGACGCTCGGAGGTGCGGCTCGCCTCGAAGGTCAGCCGCTCGATGATGGCGGAGACATCCTTGACGATCTTGGACTTGGGGCGGTGCTGGCTGATCGGGCCGCCAAGGTTCACCGAACAGGCTGCCGCCTCCCAATCTGAGGTGATGGCGCCGTCGACCTTGCGGCCCAGGGCCTTCTCGGCTTCGGCCCTGGACGGCGCCGGCCCGAACGGACGGCTGGACATGCGGTTCAGGATCAGCCGCGGCTTCTTCCCGCCCGGCGCGTCGGCCTCGATCTCGTTGGCGAAGGCCTGGGCCGACAACAGCGCCGGCACGGTCAGTTCGGAGATGATCAGGGTCTCGTCCGAGCCGGCCAGGACGTCCAGGGTCCAGGGGTAGCGGAACCGCGGCAGGTCGACGATCACCGACTCATAGCCCTGGCACGCCATCTCCAGCACCCGCAGCACCGCGGCCGAGGAAACCCGGTCGAAGGCCATGGGATCGCGCGGAGAAGCGAACAGGTCGAAACCGGCGTCGACCCGATAGGCGAAGGCGTCGAGGATCGCCGCGTCGATGCGCTCGGGCGAGCGCGAGGCCTCGCCCAGCCGCATATTGGCTCCGCCGCCGAGATAGGCGTGGGCGGCGCCGTAGGCGAGATTGAGGTCCACCAGGGCGACGCAGCCGGGCTTGCCGCCCTTCTTGGAGAGCAGGGCGGCCAACTCGATGGCCACCGTGGTGGCGCCCGAGCCGCCGACCGATCCCATCACGGTCCAGCAGCGCGACGGGCGATCACCATGGACGTCGCCCGCGGTCGCCAGAACGGCGACGGCCGCCTTGGTCAGCTCGGCCGCCGCCAGGGGCGCCTCCAGCACGTCGGACCGGTCGAGCTTGAGCAGCGCCCGCACCAGGGCGGCCGGCAGGTGGGCGCCGATCAGCAGCACCCCCGGGCCTTTCGGATGGTTGCCCAGCGCCTCGATCACCTCGCGGGTGAGCTCGGGACCGGCGGCGTCCGCATCCATCAGCACCAGATCGAGGCCCGAATGCAGGGCGGCCAGGGCCTCGTCGCGCTCGGTTCCGACGGTCTCGATGCGGGCGCCTTCGAGCGCCTGTTCAGCCAGTGTCTTTAACGCGGGACCGAGAACCAGAACCCGCTTTCGCGCGAGCTCGGTGGAGGTCATGAGCCGCCCTTGACATCGAGCGGCTTGGAGAAGGGTTTGTCGAGGGAGTGGCCGGTCAGGACCTCCTCCGCCAGGCCGGGCTCGACCTTGGTGTCGAACGGCGTGGGGATGTCCTCGAGCCTTTCGGCGGGCGCGATGATGTGCGGCGTGACGATGATCACCAGTTCGCTCTGATCACGCTTCCAGTTGGTCGAGCGGAACAACGCGCCAAGCACCGGGACGTCGCCGGCCCAGGGGATCTGGCTCACGGCGTTGGAATAGTCCTGCTGGAACAGGCCGGCGATGGCGAAGCTCTGGCCGTCCTGCAGCTCGACCGTGGTCGACGCCTTGCGGGTGGTCAGGCTCGGCATGGTGAAGCCGCCGATCTGCAGCTCGTTGTGTACATCCAGGGCGGAGACTTCCGGCGCGACCTTGATCTGGATCTGGCCGTTGTCCTCGACCGTGGGGGTCACGTTCAGGCGCACCCCGAACGGCTTGAACTCGATCGAGACTTCCTGCGGCCCGTTGGGCACCGGATAGGGGAACTCGCCGCCGGCCAGGAAGCTGGCCTCCTGGCCCGACATGGCGATCAGGTCGGGCTTGGCCAGGGTCTTGACCAGGCCCTTGGACTCCAGGGCGTTCAGGGTGGCGCTGATCGAGACGCCGTGGATGGAGCCCGAGAGGTTCAGGACGCCTTGCGGCGACTGGTTGTCGATCAGGCCGCGCGAGCCGGACAGCAGGCTGAAGTGCGAGGCGTTGTGGGCGTTGAGGTCGACGCCGATGTCCTTGAGCGCGGTGCGGTCCACTTCGATGATGCGGACCTCGACCATCACCTGGCCGAGGGCCCTCACCTTCAGCTCCGACGAAACCGCCTTGGGGGCGTAGCGCTCGGCGATGGACTGGGCGCGGGCGGCGTCATTGAGCGACTTGGCCTCGCCGCGCAGCAGGATGCCGCCGGCGAAGTTCACCGCGGTGATGTGATCGGCCGGCAGGGCCAGGGTGAGGTCGGACTGCAGGGAGTCGGTGTCGTATCCGACCCGCACGTCGATCACCTGGATCAGCCGGTGCTGCTTGTCATAGATCAGCAGGTTGGTGGCGCCGAGCGCCTTGCCGCGGACGTAGAAGCTCTGGTCGGTGGTGGCCACCAGCTGGAGCACGTCCGGCGACGCCACCACAATCTCGCCGACCGGATATTCCAGCCGGAAGGCGACGGACTTGTCCTTGGCCACGATCAGCGTCTGGGCGACGGCGGCCTGGGTCGAGGCGATCTGGGCGGAGGCGGCCGCCGGGGCCAGGGCCGCCAGGGCGAGGGCCGAGGCGACCGCGGCGCGCGTCGCGCCTCGCATGATGGAAATCATCGGAACCATGTTCAGGACCTTGCTCAGACGCCGGCTTTGAAATGTTCGGACGGCACGTCGACGTGGGCGGACGTGTCGCCGGTGACCACCAGGACCCCGACGCCCACGGGCGTTGGGGCGGCGGCGGCGCGCCGGGCGTGGCGAACGGGGGTGGCGCTGGGTTCCGCAGAGCCCACGGGACCGAGGTCGCCTTGGCCGACGGCGCGGACAGGCTGCAGCTCGACCGCGCCGGTGCGGCGCAGGGCCAGGGACAGGGCTCCGGCCTGACTGGCGAGCG
>DATCFQ010000019.1:0-3905 GCA_036509495.1 Caulobacteraceae bacterium | reverse complement strand
CCACCATGTCGCCGGCTTGCAGGGACAGGCTGATCCCGTCCAGCGCCCGGTGTGCGCCGAAAGTCTTGGAGACCTCCGAGATGCTGAGCACGGTCTCGGTCATGGATCAGACGGGGCGCGACCTGCGCGGCGCGAACGACTGAGAAGATGTCATGCCAGCCCCGGCTCTAAAGCCGCGCTTCGCCGGAGACGATCTTGGCGTAGCTCGACTTGGTCAGCTTCACATAGCCCTTCTGGGGGTGCCTGTAATAGAGCGGTTCGCGCACCTGCTCTGGGTCGAAGCCCTCCGCCGCCAGATCCATCTTGCGGTATTTGAAGGTGCCGGTGGTCTCGATCGCCGGCTGCAGGCGCAGGAACATGGGCTGGGCGTAGTCGGGCAGCTCGGCGTCCAGCTTGGCCTTCAGTTCCTTGACGTCGAACTCCGGCCCCACCACGATCGAGGCCATGCCGGCGCGGCCGTCGAGATTGCCGACCCTGACGCCATAGACATTGGCCTCCTCGACCCCGGGGGCGGCGGCCAGCCGCTCGGCCACCTCGGTGGTGGAGACGTTCTCGCCCTTCCAGCGAAAGGTGTCGCCGATGCGGTCGACGAAATAGAAATAGCCGTCGCGGTCCTGGCGCATCAGGTCGCCGGTGGCGAACCAGGCGTCGCCGCGCTTGAACACGTCGGTCAGCACCTTGCGCTTGGAGGCGGCCCCGTCGGCATAGCCGACATAGGCGCGGCGCGCGTCCGCGCCGATCTCGCCCACGCATTCGCCGACCTCTCCGGGTCGGGCCTCCATGAGCAGGCCATTGGCCCCGCGCACCGCCTCTTCCTTTTCCACGTCGAAGCGGACCAGCCGCACGTTGAAGAACCGGCGCAGATAGCGCGGCGCGCGGCCCACCGCCCCGACCCGGCCGTCGAAGTTGAACATCGACACATTGCCTTCGGTGGCGCCGTAGAACTCCAGGATCCGGGGGATGCGGAAGCGGGCCCGCAGCTTGCGCCAGACCTCGGGCCGGAGGCCGTTGCCGAAGGCCATGCGCACCTGGCTGTCGCGGTCGTGCGGCCGCTGGGGCTGGTTGACCAGATAGCGACAGAGTTCGCCGATATAGACGAACATGGTCGCCTTGCTGGCGATGATCTCGTCCCAGAACTGGCTGGCCGAGAAGCGCCGCGTGATGATGAACAGGCCGCCGTTGAGCAGAGCGGCGCCCACCGCGCAGACCCCGCCGGTGGCATGATAGAGCGGCAGGGCGCAGAAGATCCGGTCGTCGGCCCTGGCCCCGGTCGCGGCGGCGAAGCCGCGCATATAGAGCTGCACCCGCATGTGGGTGATGCGCGCGGCCTTGGGCAGGCCGGTGGTGCCCGAAGTGAAGATGTAGAGGGCGTTGTCCTTGGCGGTGACGTCGGCGCGGAACTGCTCGCGCTCGGGGCGCACGGCGCTGGAGCCCTTCAGGGCGGTGGTCAGGTTGCGCTGGTCGCCGTGCGGCTCGCCCAGGGTCCAGATGGTGATCGACTTGTCGAGCGATCCCCTGACCGCTTCGAGCGGGGCGGCGGTCTCGTCGTCGACGATGACGTGCGAGGCGTCGGCGACCCGGAGGCAATGGGCCAGGGGCGCGCCGGTCAGGTGGTTATTGATCAGCGCCGAGGCGACGCCGATCTTGGTCAGGCCGTACCAGGCCGCGACATAGTCGATCCGGTTGGGCAAGAGGATCGCCACCGTCGAGCCGCGGCGCAGGCCCCGGCTGGAGGCCCAATGGGCGTAGCGGTTGGCCAGGGAGTCGAACTCGCCATAGGTAACGGTCTTGCCTTCGAACTGCAGCGCCGGGCGCTCGCGCCAGCGGTTGACCGCGTCCTCGAGGTCGTCGCAGGACAGATGCGGCGAGGTCGCCGACACCGAACGGACACGCTGCAACGTGCGGATCAAGGGGCGCAGGAACCGCCACTCCCGCCTGATCCGCGTGGCCAGACTCATCCAGCGCCTCCTTGCCTCTCAATGAGCCTGTGGCGAGGAAGCGGTCAAGGCGGCCGGAACGCCGCAGCGGGGATAGATCCCGCTGCGGAGCCCGGGTGCTCCGGGGCTACTTCCCGTCGACCGTGAAGGCCACGAGCAGGTTCGTGGCCGTGGGGGTGGAGGACTGGTAGCCCGAGACCTGGAACAGAGCGCCGCCCGCGACGGTCGGTCCGCCCGCGTTCATGGTGTCGCCCTTGACTGGGCCGGCGGCGTTGAGCGGACGGAAGCTGGCCTGGCCGATATCGAAGCTCCAGGCGACCTTGCCGTCCCTGGCGTCATAGGCCCGCAAGATCCCGTCCATCGAGCCTTCGATCACCATCCCCGCGATGGCGGTGGGGGCCGACGACAGGCCGTTGGTGCAGATGTTGATCAGCGAGCCCTTGGGCGCGATGGCGCAGTTGGCGTCCGGCGCAGGCCGCGACCAGACCAGGCGGCCATCGGCGATCCGCACCGCGTACATGCCGGGCCTGACCTGGTCCTTGGGGCCGAAGGGATCGGCGATCGGCACGAACAGCAGGCCACGGTCGGCCGCCATACCCCATTCGATGCCGCCGAGCGGGCCGCCCATCCCGGGCTTCACGCGCCAGAGCACCTGGCCCTTGCGGTCGGGATCGAGCGCCGTCACCTCGCCGGACTTCTGCCCGGCCATCAGCACGGTGCGTCCGTCCGCCAAGTCGCGCAGCACCGGCGAGGCGCCGAAATCATAGTCGCCCCCGACGGTTCGCGGGCATGAAGGCGGCTGACCCGCCGCGCCGGTGCAGCCCACCAGATAATTGTCGTTGGCGGTGATCTGATGGCTCCAGCGCACCTGGCCGGAGACGAGATCCATGGCCACCACCGCATCCGAGCCGGTGTTGGGCGCATCGGTGTAGGAATCGCCGGTCGCCACGTAGAGCACGCCGCGCCGGGGGTCGATGGTGGGGGCCGACCAGACCGCCGCCCCCGCCGGGCCGAGCAGCTGGCCGCCGTCCGGACCCGTCCGATAGGGCTTGGGCGCATCGGCGATGGTGAAGGTCCGCCACAGCATCTTGCCGCTGGCGGCGTCGAGCGCGGCGACGCTGCCGCGGAAGCTGCAGCAGTGGTAGCCTTTCACATAGGGGCTGATCTCCTCGGACGAGGAGACGGGCACATAGAGGCGGCCCCGGTAGAGCGCCGGCGAGCCGGTGATCATGGCGAACGGCTGGGTCTCGATCTTGGCCTGCCAGATCTCCTTGCCGGTCGCCGCGTCCAGCGCGTGCACGCTGGCGGTGCGGTCCCCGACGAAGACGACCAGACGCCCGGGACCGCCGGACGGCCCGGCCAGGGGCCCGACGCTCACCGCCGCGCGGACGCCGCCCTTGATCTCGGCGCGCCAGTGGACGCACCCGGTCCTGGCGTCCAGGGCGTAGACGCGCCCGCCGCCGGCGCCGAAATAGACCCGGCCCCCGACGACGGTCGGCTGGCCCGCGACGCCGCCCGGGAAGGCGAACGACCACTTCACCTTGAGCCTGGCGATGTCCTGGGCTTTCAGCCCCGGCTCGGCCTGGAAGCGCGCATTGTCGAGGGTCGGGCTCCAGCCGTTCCAGCGCGGTCCCGACATCACCGGCGCGGGCGAGGCGCTACAGGCCGCGGCGGCGTCGGGGTCATTGGCGGCGGCGGCGGTGTGAACCGGGGCCTTGCCGGTGAGATAGAGGGTGATCGCGTCCACGTCGCCCTTGCCGAGACCCGCCGCCATCGGGGCCATGGCCCCCTGGGTCAGGGTGTCGAAAATCTGCTCGGGCGTTCGCGCCGAAAGCAGGGTCTTGGGCGGCGCGCGGCTGGAGGCGCCCGGATTGTCGTGACAGGACGCGCAGCGTTGCTTGTAGAGGGCCGCGCCATCCGGCGCCGGCGCGGGGTCGGCCGCCGAAGCCATGGCGGCGATGGCGAGCG
>DATCFQ010000018.1:0-2209 GCA_036509495.1 Caulobacteraceae bacterium | reverse complement strand
CCAGGGGGCGCGACGTCGAACCACTGCTTTTTGCCAGCGTGGATGAACTGAACGTGATTGCTTTCCGCGGTCGCCACGTAGAGCCGTACAGTGGCCGGCCCCGCTCGGTCGACGCGTGCGACGCGGCAGGGCCCAGCGAATGCCGGCCCTGACGAAAGCACCGCGACGGCTGTCGAGATAACGAGGAGCGATAGCGAGGCGTATCCGGAACCGCGCATGGTGCGATCCTTCTGTTCGGGTGGAACCTCCCCGACGGACAACCTTACCCGAATAGTCGGTGAACATCTACGCCGGTGGCGCACCACGCGGGGCCGCAAGGGGGTGGAAAGCGGCCGGAGCGGCCGCTAGCTAGTTCGCATCCACGAACGCTAACAAATTGAAGTTATTCGCATAATCGGCGAGTTCGGGGGTGCGAGGCTCGGCGGCTGCGGGTAGTCTTTGGGATCATGCCACTGATTCCAAACAACAAACCCGTAGCCGCCGGAGCCGACAATGCGTCAGCAACGCACCATCCAGTCCAGCCTATTCGATCTGTTTGCCGGGCACGAGATCGGGCGTGAGCTGAAAGCGATGTCCATGTGGCTGGACGAGCATCCGGCGGTGCTCGCCCCGGTGGCCGAAGATCTACGTCGCGACGGGGTGAAGGAGACCGGGCGGCGGGGCTTGCCGGCGGAGTCGGTGCTGCGCTGCGCGCTCCTCAAGCAGCACCGCCAGCTGAGCTACGAGGAGCTGGCGTTCCACCTGGAGGACTCCGCTTCGTTTAGAGCCTTCGCGCGGTTGCCGCTCTCATGGACGCCGAAGAAGTCGGTGCTGCACAAGACGATCAGCGCGATCCGGGCCGAGACCTGGGAGGCGATCAATCGAGCCGTGCTGGGGAGCGCCCGTCAGGAGAAGATCGAACCGGGCGATGTGATCCGGTTGGACAGCACAGTCACCGACGCACTCATCCACGAGCCGAGCGACTCGAGCCTCCTATGGGACGCGGTCCGCGTCATGGCCCGGATGATGAAGGCCGCCGGGACCTTGGCCGGGGGCGCCGACATCGCATGGCGTGATCGGCGGCGCGCGGCCAAGAGAAGGGCGTACGCGATCCAGTTCACCCGCGGGCGGCCACGGCGCGTTCAGCAATACCGCGAGCTGATCGAGATCACCCGCTCGATGCTCGCTTGCGTCGATGTGGCGGCCTCGCGGCTCGGGCTGGTGGCGAGCCCGACGGCCGAGCTCTGGCGAGCGGCGCTGGCCCACCACCGCCCCCTGATCGAGCGGATCATCAGCCAGAGCGAACGTCGGGTGCTGCGCGGCGAGGTCGTGCCAGCGGCCGAGAAGATCGTCAGCCTGTTCGAACCGCACGCCGACATCATCGTCAAAGGCGGCCGAGACACCCAGTACGGCCACAAGCTCAATCTCGTCGCCGGCAAGAGCGGCCTGATCCTCGATCTGGTGATCGAGACCGGCAACCCGGCGGACAGCGAACGCTTCCTGCCCATGCTGGAGCGCCACATCGCCTTCTATGGCCGCGCGCCGCGCCAAGCGGCCGCCGACGGCGGCTACGCCAATGGTCACAATCTGCAGCAGGCCAAGGCCCGCGGCGTCCGCGACATGGCCTTCCACAAGAAGGCCGGCCTCAACGTCGAGGACATGGTCAGAAGCCGTTGGGTCTATCGCAAGCTCAGGAACTTCCGCGCCGGCATCGAGGCCGGAATCTCCTGCCTCAAGCGCGCCTACGGCCTGGCGCGCTGCACCTGGCGCGGGCTCGCCCACTTCAAGGCTTACGTCTGGTCCTGCGTCGTCGCCTACAACCTCGCCCTCTTCACCCGCCTCAGGCCGGCCTGAACTCTCCGTCCTCCGAGCCGATCCGCCCGGCGAGCCAATCGCCGGGACGAGCCCCCATGACCCGGCGGGCTCCCCTAGGCAGGGCCGCGCTCGCAACCGCGGACAAAACTACCGCGAAAGCCATCACGCACGCCCAAGATCCGCTCCACTTCCAACAAAAACAATGCTTTATGGACGAGAACTAGGCTAGAAGGCCGGCCGAACCCACGGAGCACCCTGTTGTCCGATCCCCTGCCCCTCGAAGGCCGCGTCGCGGTCGTCACCGGCGCCACGCGCGGCATCGGCAACGCCTGCGCCCTGGCCCTGGCCGGGGCCGGCGCCCATGTGATCGCGGTCGGCCGCACCCAGGGGGCTCTGGAGGAGCTGGACGACGCCA
>DATCFQ010000017.1:0-2201 GCA_036509495.1 Caulobacteraceae bacterium | reverse complement strand
CCCGGTCTGGTCGCGCGCCTGATACGGCTGGCGGCGTTTCAAAATCCTGAGTTTTACGCCGCCCAGGCGATGCGACTGGCGACCCACGACAAGCCGCGGATCGTGTCTTGCGCTGAGCTGACGGTGAACCACATCGGTCTGCCGCGAGGCTGCTTCGACGTCGCGATGGATCTGTTCGCATCGCTCGGCGTCTCCATCGACATGGACGATCGGCGCAATCGAGGCATGGCCATCGACATTTCGTTCAACGGTGTGTTGCGCCCGGACCAGGAGGCCGCGGTTGATGCTCTGCTTCCGCACGACATCGGCGTTCTCGCCGCGACGACGGCCTTCGGAAAGACCGTGGTGGCGGCACGGATGATCGCGGAGCGCGGCGTCAATGTGCTGGTGCTGGTTCATCGCCGCCAACTCATGGATCAATGGATCGAGCGTCTCGGCGCGTTTCTCAAAACCGCGCCTGGGATGATCGGCAAAATCGGCGGCGGCAAACGCAAGCCCTCGGGCCTCATTGACATCGCCCTCATCCAGAGCCTGGTCAGAAAAGGCGAGGTGGACGATATCGTGGGCGACTATGGCCACCTCATCGTCGATGAATGTCACCATCTGTCCGCTGTGAGCTTCGAGTTGGTCGCTAGGCGCACGAAGGCTCGCCACGTCCTTGGCCTCTCGGCGACCGTGACCCGGAAAGATGGCCACCATCCGATCATCTTCATGCAATGCGGACCGGTGCGCAAACGTGTCGATGCGCGCACCGAGGCGGCGCGGAGGCCGTTCGATCACCACGTCCGCATCAGGCGCACGGCGTTTCGTCTATCAGACAGCCAGGCGAACGCGGCGACGGTTCCGATCCAGGACGTCTATCGGGCGCTCGCCGGCGACGAGGGGCGCAACGAGCTGATCTTCAACGACGTGTTGGCTGCGTTGGAAGCTGGGCGCTCACCGGTCGTTATCACCGAGCGGACGGATCACCTGGAAGCGTTGGCCGATCGGCTTTCGCGCTTCGCCAAGAACGTCATCGTTTTGCGCGGCGGCCAAAGCGAGCGGAAGCGGCGCGAGGCGATGGAGCGCCTTGCGGCGATTCCAGATCAGGAAGAACGGGTGATCGTGGCCACCGGGCGCTACCTCGGGGAGGGCTTTGACGACCAGCGCCTGGACACGCTCTTCCTCACCATGCCGATCGCCTGGAGGGGAACCCTGGCGCAGTATGCCGGTCGTCTTCACCGGCTTCACGACCCCAAGCGGGAAGTGGTCATCTATGACTACGTCGATCGCGACGTGCCGGTGCTCGCCCGTATGGCGGCCAAACGCGCAGCCGGGTATTCGGCGATTGGCTATACGATCGCCCAGGGTCCCGGATTGTTCAACCTCTAGCTTAGGAGCAGGGCCTTGCGGGCCGATACAAAATATTGTATAGGCCTGGGCCATGAGTGAACGCGCCAAACCCGTCGAGTTCCGGGCAGGCGCCTTGGATGGTCTTCGAGCCTTTCCAGATGTCGCTCGTCGCGAGGCTGGGCATCAGCGCGATCAGGTGCAACAGGGTCGTGATCCTGACGATTGGAAGTCCCATGAGCACCATTGGACAGGGTGTTCGGGAGATCCGGAGTCGAGAGGTCGATGGTGCGTTCCGAGTGATCTACCTGGCAAGGTTTGAATCGGCCATCTACGTGCTGCATTGTTTCCAGAAGAAGACGCAAAAGACGAGCCGGGAAGACATCGCCCTTGCCACTCGGCGCTACAAAGATTTGCTGAAGGAGCTAAGCTAGTGAGCAACGAACGCTTCGCCAGCGTGTGGGATGCGATCGAAGACACGCCCGCGCAGGCCGAAAACATGAAGCTGCGCTCCGCGCTGATGATGGCGCTCAAAGACCACATCGCCAGCGAGGGCCTCAGCCAGAGCCGGGCTGCAAAGGTGTTCGGCGTCACCCAGCCTCGCGTGTCCGACCTCATGCGCGGCAAGATCGAACTGTTTGGTCTCGACACCCTGGTCAACATGCTGGCCGCGGCGGGCCTACACGTCGAAGTACACGTGGCCAAGGCGGCCTGATCTGTCCGGGGATCCGCCGCCGACGTTATGTCGTCCGGCGCGTTCGGTCGCTTCTATTTCGATTGCCAGATCGAATAGATCGCGCGATCTGGGCGCCAAAATCCCAAGCCAGGCCGCCAGTCGCGGCTATTTCGATATGTGACACGCTAATATATTG
>DATCFQ010000016.1:0-4544 GCA_036509495.1 Caulobacteraceae bacterium | reverse complement strand
GCTGATGACCGAACCTGGGGCCGCCGCAGCGCTCGAACACCTGGCCGAGGAGTTCCAACTCTTCGACGACTGGGAGGAGCGCTATCGCTACATCATCGATCTGGGCCGCACCCTGGAGCCGTTGTCGGAGGCCGAGCACTCCGATGAGAACAAGGTCCGCGGCTGCGCCAGCCAGGTGTGGCTGGTGACCGAGCCCGGCGCCGGGGAGGCCCTGCATTTCCGCGGCGACTCCGACGCCCATATCGTGCGCGGCCTGATCGCCATCCTGCTCAAGCTCTATTGCGACCGTTCGCCCGAGGAGATCCTCGCGGTCGACGCCCAGGGCGCCTACGAGCGGCTCGGCCTCTCCGGCGCCCTCACCGCCCAGCGGTCCAACGGCCTGTTCTCGATGGTCGAGCGCATCCGCCGCGACGCCCACGCCGCCCTGGAAGCCAGCTGACCTGGCTTTCGGCGCGGCGGCCGACTTGCTATTGCGGGAAGGCCTCAAGGAGTTCGGCATGAACGCCCCCGCCCGCTTTTCCGACCCGGCCCTGCCGCGCCATGACTGGACCCTGGGCGAGGTGGAGGCGCTGTTCGAGCTGCCGTTCACCGAGCTGGTGTTCCGCGCCGCCGAGGTCCACCGGCGCTGGTTCGATCCAACCGAGGTGCAGCTGTCGCAACTGCTGTCGGTGAAGACCGGCGGCTGCGCCGAGGACTGCGGCTATTGCAGCCAGTCCTCCCACTTCGACACGGGCCTGAAGGCCGGCAAGCTGATGGACGCCGATCTGGTGGTCGCCGAAGCGACGCGGGCCAAGGCCTCGGGCGCGCAACGTTTCTGTATGGGCGCGGCCTGGCGCGAGCTGAAGGACCGCGACCTGCCCAAGCTGGAAGCGATGATCTCGGGGGTGAAGGCCCTGGGACTGGAGACCTGCGCCACCCTCGGCATGCTGACCCCGCCCCAGGCGCGGGCGCTGAAGGCCGCCGGCCTCGACTATTACAACCACAACCTCGACACCGGGCCGGAGTATTACGAGACGGTGGTCTCGACCCGCACCTACCAGGACCGGCTGCAGACCCTGGCGGCGGTGCGCGCCGAGGGCATCTCGGTCTGCTGCGGCGGCATCGTGGGCATGGGCGAGGGCCGACGCGACCGGGCCGGGCTGCTGCACGCCCTGGCCACGCTGCCCGAGCATCCCGACAGCCTGCCGGTCAACGCCCTGGTCCCGGTCGAAGGCACGCCGCTGGGCGACAAGGTCGCCGCCGAAGGCGAGATCGACGGGCTGGAGTTCGTGCGCACCATCGCGGTGGCGCGGCTGGTCTGCCCCAAGGCGGTGGTGCGGCTGTCGGCCGGCCGCGAGGCCATGAGCCGCGAGTTGCAGGCCCTGTGTTTCCTGGCCGGGGCCAATTCGATCTTCGTCGGCGAGCAGCTGCTGACCACCCCCAACCCCGAGATGGCCAAGGACGCGCGCCTGTTCGCCGACCTGGGTCTGAGGCCGATGGGCGCGGGCGCGGGCTGACTTTCCTCCGCTCATCCCGGCGAAAGCCGGGACCCAGGCTTTTTGATTGCGAGCTGCACGAACTCACCCGCAAGGCAGGCTGGTCTTGTTCGCGACTAGGCCCTGCGGACCCTCAGCCCAGCAAAAAAACGCCTGGGTCCCGGCTTTCGCCGGGATGAGCGGTATTTGGGGGCTGGCCCCCGCGCCCGTTCAGGCGGCCGCCTTCATCGCCTTGAACAGGTCGAGCGCCGCGGCGGTGGCGGCGGCCAGGGTCTTGGCGTCGTAATCCTTCGCCTCACCGCGGCCCCAGACGGGCTCGGGCCAGCATTCGTCGTCGGCCCTGCGGCCCACCACGTGGATGTGCAGCTGGGGCGTCTTGATGCCGATCTGGCCGACGTTCAGCTTCTCGACCGGCCGGCCGATGGCCGCGCCGATGGCGCGCACCGCGGCGCCGGCGGCGATGATCTCCTCCATCAGCTGGGCGCGGTCGCCGTTGGAGATGTGCTCGAGTTCGCGCGCCCCGGCCCGGCGGGGGATCAGCACGATCCAAGGGAAGCGGGAGTCGGCTTGCAGCCGCGCTTCGCACAATTTCAGCGACGCCAGCGGCTCGGAGGTCGAGAGAAAGGCCGAAGCCAGGGCGAACTTGTCCACGGAAGGGTTCCTGGCTGGGCGAAGCGCGGCTCTCTAGCGACCGCAGCCGGCGGCGTCCACCTCAACCGGCCGGATTCGTGCGCGGCTGTTCAGCGCGGCTTGTTCGGCGGGCGCCTTGCGGCCATCCCCGCCCAAGGCTAGGACCCCCGCGCGCCTTCCCGCGACTGCACATACGATGGAGACCACCTGATGGCCCGCGCCAAGATCGCCCTGATCGGCTCCGGCATGATCGGCGGCACGCTCGCCCACATCGCTGCGCGCGAAGAACTGGGCGACGTCGTCCTGTTCGACATCATGGAAGGCGCCCCGCAGGGCAAGGCGCTGGACCTGGCGGAAGCCACCACCATCTTCGGCAAGGACGTGGCCCTGAAGGGCGCCAACGACTATGCCGGCATCGAGGAGGCCGACGTCTGCATCGTCACCGCCGGGATACCGCGCAAGCCCGGCATGAGCCGTGACGACCTGCTCGGCATCAACCTCAAGGTCATGAAGGCGGTGGGCGAGGGCATCAAGACCCACGCGCCGAACGCCTTCGTCATCTGCATCACCAATCCGCTGGACGCCATGGTCTGGGCGCTGCGCGAATTCTCGGGGCTGAAGCCCAACATGGTGGTCGGCATGGCCGGAGTGCTCGACTCCGCCCGCTTCCGTTACTTCCTGGCCGAGAAGCTCGCGGTGTCGGTCGAGGACGTGCATGCCTGGACGTTGGGCGGCCACGGCGACGACATGGTGCCGATGGTCCGCTATTCGACCGTGGGCGGCCTGCCGTTGCCGGTGCTGATCGAGCAGGGAGCGCTCAGCCAGGCAGACCTGGACGGCATCGTCCAGCGCACCCGCGGCGGCGGCGGCGAGATCGTCGCCCTCTTGAAGACCGGCTCAGCCTTCTACGCTCCCGCCGAGAGCGCCATCGCCATGGCCAGGAGCTTCCTGAAGGACAAGAAGCGGGTGCTGCCCTGCGCGGTGCACCTGTCGGGCCAGTATGGGGTCAAGGACCTCTATGTCGGCTCGCCCGCGGTGATCGGCGCCGGCGGCGTCGAGAAGATCATCGAGTTCCCGATGGATGAGGCCGAAAAGGCCATGTTCGCCAAGTCCGTGGAATCGGTGAAGGGCCTGCTGGAAGCCTGCAAGCAGATCGATCCGAGCCTGGGCTAGCTCGAGAATTCGCGAAGCAAACGGACCCGGGCAGCCAAGTCGGAGTCCCTCGCCTGACGGATGGCGCGGGCGAAGCGCTCATCCGCCGTGACAAGAACGTCGTCCTCGGCCTCGGCGAGAGCGAGATACACACAGTCGTAGAGCGCGGTTCCTGTTTCGAGGCTCAGAGCGAACGCCCGTTCCAAATGATCGCGAAACGGCTCGAGCCGCACCGGCGTCTCGTTCAAGGTCCTCCAGACCTCCGCCGCGAACCGAACCGAAATCTCCCCACGCCTCAGGCGCTTGCCGAGCACATGGCCGATCTCCAGCTTGATCAGGTCGGGAGCGGCGATTTCTTCCCTTTCGAGAAGCGCGAACGCCAAACCGCGATCGGGCTCCCACAGGAGCCACTTTACGCCGACGCTGGCGTCGATGATCACTTCCAATCCCGCCCGGTGGGATCCTCCTCCCGAAGCTCACGCAGGATTTCGAGGCTGTCGGAAAACTCCTGATCACCAAAATGCTTCTTCTGGAGCTGGCGGAAACGCTCGGCCGCCGCCTTGCCGGAAAGTTTCCCAGTTCCAGTACCGCGGCTCAGCATCAGCCGAGCCTCCTCTTCCATGGAGCGCCCATTCGCCTTGGCCTTCGTCTTGAGGGCCTCGACCGTCGCGTCGTCCAGCCTCCGGATGGTGATCGTCGCCATGGCGCTATGCTAGCACTTTGCTGGCGCCGGCTCAACGGCTGGGCGCATCCCAGCCCGTCGGCATGCGGTAGGGCACGTTGGTGATCACCGCCATGACCCGCTGGATCTTGTGGTCCTCGATCTTGAACAGCTCGGCGATCAGGGCGCTGGTCGGGCGGATGGCCCAGGGGTTCTTCTCCTGGCTGACGCGGCCGTTGGCCGGGGTGTCGACGAACAGCACATTGCCCGGGTGCTGGAAGCGGACGAAGGCGATGGCCAGGCCCTTGCCCTCGTCCACCACCTCGATCCGGCGCGGGCGCACCGACTTGATGTAGGTGAAGATCTTGGTCGAGAGCTGGTCTGCGCAGGCCATGCCGCGCAGCTTGGCGAAGTCGGGATTGGCTCCGCCTGTGACAGGTTCTGGGTTGTTGCAGGTGCGGGTCCCGTTCTCGATGCGGAAGCCGTCCCTGGCGAAGGGCACGACCGAGCCATCGGCCTTCTCGATGGCGTCGAAATAGAGGTTGGTGATCCGCTCCAGCTCCGCGCGCGAGGAGCGGCGGGCCACGGGCACGTCCTCCTTGAAGATCGGCAGGGGCTCCTGCAAC
>DATCFQ010000015.1:0-4049 GCA_036509495.1 Caulobacteraceae bacterium | reverse complement strand
GCCACCGCGACCGCGATCGAGGCCGGGGCGGCGGCCATCGCCGAGGCCCAGTCGAGGCCCAGCCGGCGGGAGATGGCGAAGTCGAGCGCGTCGTCGAGGGCCGGCGCGGTTGCGGCGCCGGACGCCGGGCCGGCGATCAAGGCGCCCATCAGCCGCTCGAAATCAGGGCGGTGCTCCTGCTGCCCGGCAAGTTCGAGGGTGAGCTGCGCCGCAGCGCTCTGGCCGGCGCGGGCCTGGCAATAGGCGCGCAGCCTCTGCCAGAAGGCCGCCTCGCGGCCGAGGACCAGGTTGTCGCCGGCGGCGCAGGCCTTGTCGTCCTGGCCGGCGATCAGCGCCGCCTGGGCGGCGACACGCGACATGGCGGTGAGCTGGGGCAGGTTGGGGGCGCCGTCCGCTATGGCCTGGGCCGCGGCGAGGTCGCCGAGCTGCAGCAGCGCCTCGGCCCGCGCCCCGGCGAGGTCGGGATCGCCGCCGGCGTCCTGCGGGCCGTTGGCGCCGACCTCCAGGATGTGCCGCGCCAGGGACGCCGCCGCTGGGCTCAGCGGCTGGGCGGCGATCTGCGGGATCACCAGGCGGGCCAGGGCGCCGGAAGACCCCTGCCAGAGATCGGCGGACAGGTCCGACTTGCCGCCCACCGAGAACAGATCCGGCGCCGCCAGCGACCGCACCTGCACCTGGGCCGCGGCCGGTCCGGCGACGATCAGGCCGGCGGCCAGGGCCAGCACGGCGCGCCCTCGGCGACGGCCACGGTTTGGCGCACCGGGGCGCGATCGTGTAAAGGCGGGATCAGCCATGGAAGGGCTCCCAAACAACGCTAGCGTCACCGCGCCCCCGAGCACGCGCACCATAGCGCTTGTCGGCCTCATGGGCGTAGGCAAATCCACCATCGGGCGACGGCTGGCGCAAGCTCTGGAGCTGCCGTTCCGCGACGCCGACCAGGAGATCGAGCTGGCGGCGGGACGGACGATTCCGGAGATCTTCGCCGAGCGCGGCGAGGCGGAGTTCCGCGCCGGCGAGCGGCGGGTGATCGGGCGGATGCTGCAGGAGCCGCCGCATGTGCTAGCCACCGGCGGCGGGGCCTTCATGGATGACCACACCCGCACGCTGATGAAGGAGAAGGCCATCACCGTCTGGCTGAAAGCCGATCTCGACGTGCTGGTCCGCCGCGTCGGTCGCAAGACCACCCGGCCCCTGCTGATCGGCAAGGACCCGCGTCAGGTGCTGCAGGCGCTGATGCAGACCCGTTATCCGGTCTATGCCGAGGCCGACATCACCATCGAGACCGACGATCGTCCCGCCAGTGCGGCGGTGAACGCCATCCTGGGCGCCCTCGGGCGCCGGGTCGAACCGGCGGAGGTCTGATGCGCAAGATCGAGGTCGGCCTCGGAGAGCGGGCCTATCCGGTGCTGATCGGTTCGGGCCTGCTGGGCCAGGCGGGCGCCCTGGTGCGGCCGCTGCTGAAGCAGGCGCGCACCGCTGTGGTGATCGACGCCACCGTCGCGGCCCTGCACGGCCAGGCGCTGGCGGCCAGCCTGGAGGCGGCGGGAATCCAGGCCCCGCAGATCGTCCTGCCGCCG
This sequence comes from Caulobacteraceae bacterium, assembly GCA_036509495.1. Taxonomy (GTDB): domain Bacteria; phylum Pseudomonadota; class Alphaproteobacteria; order Caulobacterales; family Caulobacteraceae; genus JANWHQ01. The sequence goes on along the minus strand of DATCFQ010000015.1, from coordinate 2,472 downwards.
GGCGAGGAGACCAAGAGCTTCGGGCGCCTGGCCGAACTGTCGGGCCGGCTGCTGGACCTCGAGCTCGACCGCGGCGACCTGATCGTCGCCTTCGGTGGCGGCGTGATCGGCGACCTCGCCGGCTTCGCGGCGGCGATCTACAAGCGCGGCATAGGCTTCATCCAGATCCCCACGACGCTCCTGGCCCAGGTCGACTCCTCGGTCGGCGGCAAGACGGCGATCGACATGCCCCAGGGCAAGAACCTGGTCGGCGCCTTCCACCAGCCGCGGCTGGTGCTGGCGGACCTGGACGTGCTGGCGAGCCTGCCCGACCGGCAGATGCGGGCCGGCTACGCCGAGGTGCTGAAATACGGCCTGCTCGGCGACTTCGGCTTCTTCGAATGGCTGGAGGGCCACGGCCCCGCGGTCCTGGCGCGCGAGCCCGAAGCGCTCGGCCGGGCGGTCGCGCGTTCGGTGGAGATGAAGGCCCAGATCGTGGCGGAAGACGAGATGGAAACCTCCGGCCGCCGCGCCCTGCTCAACCTCGGCCACACCTTCGGCCACGCGCTGGAGGCGGAGAGCGGCTTCGGCGAGGAACTGCTGCACGGCGAGGGGGTGGCGCTGGGCTGCGCCATGGCCTTCCGCTTCTCCGCCCGCCAGGGCCTGTGCCCTGGCCAGGACGCCAGCCGCGCCTCGGGCGCCATCGCCGCCGCGGGCCTGCCGACGCGGATGGCGGACATGCAGGGCGGGCCCTTCGCCGCCGACGCCCTGGTCGGCCACATGGCCCAGGACAAGAAGGCCGAGGGCGGCAAGCTGACCTTCATCCTCGCCCGCGCCATTGGCCAGGCCTTCGTCGCCAAGGACGTCGACGCCGCGGAGGTCAGGCGCTTCCTGATCGAGGAAGGGGCGACGGCATGACCCTCGGCATCGTCTTCCTGATCATCCTCGTCCTGCTGGCGGTCTCGGCCCTGTTCTCGGCGGCGGAGACGGCCCTGACCGCCGCCAGCCGCGGGCGGATGCACCAGCTCGAGAAGGACGGCGACAAGGCCGCGGGCCGGGTGAACCGTCTGATTGGCGACCGCGAGAGCATGATCGGGGCGGTGCTGCTCGGCTACAACCTGATCAACATCCTGAGCTCCGCCCTGGCCACCGAGTTCATCAGCAAGGCCGTGCCCGGCTGGCTCGGCGTGGTGATCGCCACGGGGGTCATGACCGCCCTGGTGCTGGTGTTCGTCGAGGTGCTGCCCAAGACCCTGGCCATCACCCGCCCAGACGACGTGGCGCGAGGCCTGTCGGCCTTCATCCTGTTCTTCGTCAAGCTGCTCGATCCGATCGTCGACGCCATCCAGTGGATCGTGCGCCGGACCCTGAAGCTGTTCGGCGTGGACATCGACATGAAGGCCGACGTGTTCGCGGCCCACGAGGAGATCAGAGGCGCCATCGAGTTCCACCACGAGGAAGGCGCCATGGAGAGCCGCGACCGGCGCATGCTGGGCGCCGTGCTCGACCTGTCCCAGATGGACGTCTCGGAGGTGATGGTCCACCGCAAGGCCATCGCCATGCTGGACGCCGACGCCCCGCCACGCGAGCTGATCTCAGAGGCCCTGAACGCCCCCCACACGCGCATGCCGCTGTTCAAGGACGATCCCGAGAACATCGTCGGCATCATCCACGCCAGGGACCTTCTGAAAGCGGTGGCGGCCAGGGGCGGCAAGACCGACGGCCTCGACATCATGTCGGTCGCCCGCCAGCCCTGGTTCATCCCCGAGACCACCAACCTCAAGGACCAGCTCAGCGCCTTCCTGCGCGCCAAGAACCCCCTGGCCCTGGTGGTGGACGAATATGGCGCCCTGCAGGGACTGGTGACGCTGGAGGACATCCTCGAGGAGATCGTCGGCGAGATCGAGGACGAGTACGACATGCCTGTCCAGGGCGTGCGCCGCCAGGCCGACGGCTCGGTGGCGGTCAACGGCCAGGTGACCATCCGCGATCTCAACCGGGCGATGGACTGGGACCTGCCCGACGACGATTGGGTCACGGTCGCCGGCCTGGTGATCCACGAGGCCCAGACCATCCCCGAGCCCGGCCAGACCTTCATCTTCCACGGCCATAGATTCCAGGTGGTCCGCCGCCAGAAGAACCAGATCACCGCGCTCCGGGTCAGCCCGCCGCTGGAGGTGGAGACTCCGTCCGCACCCTAGAATGTTGACGAGAGTTGAAATCAAGTCTTCCACCGCTCATCCCGGCGAAGGCCGGGATCCAGGACAAGTAACGTCGACGATTCTGAAATAATCGAGACATAGACCCCGCGTCTTTTTCTGTAAATTGCGTTCTAACCTGTCCTGGATCCCGGCCTTTGCCGGGATGAGCGGGAAAGAAGCGCCTCATCACCGATCTAATATCGATCCAATCAGAACTCACACCTAGGCCGCGCCCCCGGCCACCGGCTGCGGCCGCCAGAAGCGGTGCGCCAGCACCGGCAGCACCAGCACA
>DATCFQ010000014.1:0-3191 GCA_036509495.1 Caulobacteraceae bacterium | reverse complement strand
TCGTTCCGGACGTGATGTGCGTGGCCAAGGCGCTGGGCGGCGGCTTTCCCGTCGGGGCGTGTCTGGCCACCCACCATGCGTCGGGCGCGATGAAGGTCGGCAGCCACGGCTCGACCTATGGCGGCAATCCGCTGGCCATGGCGGTGGCGCTGGCGGCCTTCGACGAGATCGCCAAGCCCGAGCTGCTCGATCACGTGAACCAGGTGGCCGGCTATCTCGGCCAGCAGCTCTCCGGGTTGATGGACCGCTTCCCGGACGTCATCGAGGACATCCGCGGCAAGGGCCTGCTGATCGGACTGAAGCTGACCCCCAACAACCGCGACTTCATGGCCATGGCCCGCGACAACCAGCTGCTGATCGCCGGCGGCGGAGACAATTGCGTGCGGCTGTTGCCGCCTCTGATCCTCACCCAGGAGGACGCGCGCGAGGCGATCGAGAAGCTCGAACAGACCTGCGAGATGGCGCGGGCGAGGGCGGCGTCATGAGCCGGCCAGGACCCCAGCCCCGCCACTTCGTCGATCTCTGGCGTCACGACGCCGGCGCGATCCGCGCCATGCTCGAGGACGCCAAGCGCCGCAAGGCCGCCCGCCTCGGCAAGGGCCAGGGCGAAGTCGACGCCGACGCGCCGGCTCTGGGCCGCACCCTGGCGATGATCTTCCAGAAGAACTCGACCCGCACCCGCTTCTCCTTCGATGCGGCCATCCGCCAGCTCGGCGGGGATTCGGTCATCGCCACTGCGTCCGACATGCAGCTCGGCCGCGGCGAGACCATCGAGGACACCGCCAAGGTGCTGTCGCGCATGGTCGATGCGGTGATGATCCGCGCCATCCGCCACGAGGATGTCGAGCGCTTCGCCCAGGCCTCCAGCGTGCCGGTGATCAACGGCCTGACCGACCGCAGCCATCCCTGCCAGATCATGGCCGACATCCAGACCTTCGAGGAGCACCGCGGGCCGATCGGGGGCCGCACGGTCGCCTGGGTGGGGGACGGCAACAATGTCTGCGCCAGCTTCATCCACGCCGCGGCCCTGCTCGGCTTCAGGCTGAACATCGCCTGCCCGACGATCTATCACCCGGACCTGGTCGACCTCGCCCGCGCCGAGCAGGCGGGCGCCCGGATCGAGATGACCGAGGATCCGCGCGTGGCCGTGGCCGGGGCCGACTGCGTGGTCACCGACACCTGGGTCTCGATGGGCGATCCTGACGGCGAGGCGCGGATGGACGCGCTGGAGCCCTATCAGGTGGACGCCGGGCTGATGGCGCTGGCCGATCCGGAGGCGGTGTTCCTGCATTGCCTGCCCGCCCACCGCGGCGAGGAGGTCACCGACGAGGTGATCGACGGCCCTCAGTCGCTGGTCTGGGACGAGGCGGAAAACCGTATCCACGCCCAGAAGGCGGTGCTGGCCTGGTGCTTCGGCGCCGCGGGCTGATCTGCGCCCGCCGCCGCCCGGAACGGCTCAGCCCGTGACGAGGCGATACAGGAAGAACAGGCCATAGAGGATCGGGACCGCGACCACGGCGGCCAGGAAGGCCATCTTCCAGGCCTCGGTTTTCCTCTTGGCCGCAGCCATGAGGGCGGCGAGGGCCCCCCGCTCGGCGTCACCCGCGGTCGGGTAGGTGCGCTCGGAATCCACACCATCCAGGCGGTAGATCCAACGCAGGTCCGTGCGCTGGTGCGTGGTGAACGCCTGACCGCTCCCGGTCGACCGGTGGGTCGAGCGCCCCACCTTGTCGAGGGTGACCTGAGGTTGGTCTCCAGACTCGTCGTCAAGCTGCTGCATGTCTCTCCAAGGGCCCCGGCTCCGATCCGCGCGGGCACTCAAGGCCTGCTTGGAGCCGTCGCGTCAAGCCATCGCGGCGGGTATCCGAACGCCAGAGCGTCGCAGGGATTCCACAGGCCCCCCGCTCGCGCGGGCGGCCGTGGACGCCTATATGCGGCCCCGACCCTCTTAGCCCCGCCGCCCTCGCCGCCGCCGCCCGCGCCGGCCAGCCTGGATTTCCCGTGACTGCGCCAAACCCTCCTGCTCAAGACGACTTCGTCGCCGCCTTCCAGATCGAAGACGAGCCCCTTCGCGGCCGCATCGCCCGGCTGGGCGGGGTGGTCGACGAGGTCCTGACCCGCCACGCCTATCCCGATCCGGTCGCCAACCTGCTGGGCGAAGCCTGCGCCCTGGCCGCCCTGGTCGGCGCCAGCCTGAAGTTCGACGGCCGGCTGATCGTCCAGGCCCAGGGCGATGGACCCGTCTCGTTCGTGGTCGCCGACTACGACACCACCGGCGCCCTGCGTGGCTATTGCAGCTTCGATGCGGACAAGGTGGCGGCCGTCTGCCAGGGCTTCGCCCGGCCGGGCGCAGCGACCCTGCTCGGCAAGGGCGTCTTCATGATGACCATCGACCAGGGCCCCGATACCGAGCGCTATCAAGGCATCACCCAGATCGAGGGCGAGACCCTGGCGCTGTGCGCCGAGACCTATTTCGCCCAGTCCGAGCAGACGCCGACCCGCGTTCGGCTGTCGGTCGGCCAGCTGCAGACCGACCAGGGTCTGGTCTGGCGGGCCGGCGGGCTCTTGATCCAGAACATCGCCGGCGACTCCGATGCGCGCCAACTGGCCGAGGAGTCCTGGGACCGCGCCCAGGCGCTGTTCGAGACCACTGGCGAGGACGAGCTGATCGACCCGACCGTCCCGGCCGAGGTGCTGCTGTTCAGGCTGTTCCACGAGGATGGCGTGCGGCTGTTCCAGCCCAAGCCCCTCAAGGCCTTCTGCCGCTGCACGCCCGAGCGGATCCTGGGCCTGCTGCGCTCCTTCCCGGTCGAGGAGCGCCGCGACATGGTCGAGGTCGACGGCATGATCCGGGTCACCTGCGAATACTGCTCGCGCGTCTACGACGTGGAGCCGGAGACGGTGGGCCAATAGGGCGGGACGCTCGGATGAGCCTCGATGCGCTGCTTGGGGAGATCAGAGGCTGCCGGGCCTGCGCCGGCGAGCTGCCGCATGAGCCCCGGCCAGTGGTGCGGGTCTCGGCCGAGACGCGGCTGCTGATCCTCAGCCAGGCGCCGGGGCGGCGGGTGCACGAGAGCGGCCTGCCGTTCGACGATCCGTCCGGCGAGCGCCTACGCGACTGGCTGGGCGTGGACCGCGAGACCTTCTATGGCGATGCCAGGATCGGAGTCGCCGGCATGGCCTTCTGCTTT
>DATCFQ010000013.1:0-2544 GCA_036509495.1 Caulobacteraceae bacterium | reverse complement strand
ACGAGCGGGGCCATCACCAGCCGATCACCGTCTCCCAAGCTGGGGCGCTGAGGCGTCTGCTCTTCCGCGATCAATCTGACCATCCTGGGGCGGACGGTCCGGCCCAAAGGCGAACTCGCCGCGCGAGGCGAAGCCAGGCGGACCCTCCAACCTTCCTACGCTGCGCTCCGTGCAGGTCGGTTTCCACCCGGCGCCGGCCTTTGGCCCGTCGTTGTATCCCGCCCAGGGCGGTCGCGAAATCGCGGGAACAGCCCGCCGATCCATCAGCGCGAAGGGAGACGGCCATGGCGAACATGGCGATGGCGCAAGCGGTTCACGGTACGCCTAGGTTGATGACTCAATTACTTGGCCCAGAAGCTGAGGGTTGCGGCGAGGGCGAGGGCTGAGAGGAAGTTCCTGGCGGTGCGATCGTATCGGGTGGCGATGCGCCGCCAGTCCTTGAGCCGGCAGAACAGGCGCTCGATGAGATTGCGTCGCTTGTAGGCGATCCTGTCGAGGGGATAGGGCGTGCGGCGGGTGGCGTTGGAAGGGATGACGGCCTGGACGCGCCTGGCCTTGAGCCAGTTCCGGAGGCTGTCGGCGTCGTAGGCCTTATCGGCGAGCAGCCGCTGGGGTGTCGGGACGGTCTCGATGAGGTCCTTGGCGACGCTGATGTCGGCGATGTTTCCGGGCGTCAGTGTGAAGGCGACCGGCCGGCCGAGATGGTCGGCCAGCGCGTGTATCTTGCTCGTGCGGCCGCCCCGCGAGCGGCCAACCGCTTGGATCGCGTCCCCCTTTTTTTCGACCCTCGGGCCGAGCGGTGGACCTTCACATGGGTGGAGTCGATGGCGAGCTCCTCGGGGACGCCGCCGCCGGCGGCGAGCTGCTCGAAGATCCGTCGCCAGACGCCCTGGATGCTCCAGCGGTTGAAGCGATTGAAAATCGTCGTGCGCGGCCCGTACATGGGCGGGCAGTCGCTCCATCGGCAGCCTGATCTGAGCACGTGGAGGATGCCGCTGATCACGCGGTGGTCGTCCTCCCGCTTCGGCCCCGGCCGGTTTTTCGGCAACAGCGGCTCGAGCGCAGCCCAGGCCTCGTCACTGATCCAATAGACCCCTTCCATGAGCGCTCCTCCGGCAATGCGAGGAGTGAGTCGCGATTTGCTTATCGAATCAATAGGCTGGTTAGGTTTTCAGCCTAGTTCGAACGCTGATCGTCCGCTTGAAACGCGCTTTAACTCGGGGGGGCCGTCGACGAGCGGCCTTCATCAAGCCCGGATGTCTCACGAAACTTGATGCATCAGACCTCTGAATCTGTGAAAATAGTGCTGCAACAAACACTTACCAGAATGCGAGACGGCATTGGCGATCATCTACAAGCATCCTGAACTTAAGGACTACTTCGCCAGGGTGGGCGTCCGCGCGACCGTTCCCACTTCCCAGATTGCGTCGATCATCAAACCCTACGAACTCGGCCAAGTCATTCATCTCCCCAACCTCGACCTTAAGATCGATCATGCGTTCTGGGCAGGGCTCCAGACCGACCAGATCGTCCGGCTGAAGAAGCTGTCCTCCTCGCCCAGCCTTGGCGATCCTAGTCACGACCGCCTGCTCGACCGGCGCTTGGCGGACGCCAGCGTTCCGGGCGGGCTGAAGCGGCGGCTTAAGAAGGAGATCGTCCGGCTCTACGAGCGCGTGCTGCCTGTCTACGAAGCGCTGTTCTCGGGCTACCGTTTCACCCGGCGGCAGGTGGTCTGGCGGCTGAACACCATCCGCAACGAGAACCTTCACGTCGATACCTATCTCAGCGCCCCCACCGATCACTTTGCGCGCTTGTTCATCAACCTCGACGACCAGCCGCGGATCTGGATGACGAGCTGGACGCTGGAAGAGATGTACGAGCGTTTCGGCGAGCGCATCCCGCGTGAGGTCCTTAGCCGTGGCGACCCCGGTGAAGTCCATGCGGCGGTGAATGCGGCGGCCTTCGGCGGCCGCTCGACCATGTGGTGGGACAACCAGCCACGGCACATCGCCTATTTTGACCCCGGCGACGTCTGGGCCGTCGACAGTCGCCAGATCTCCCACCAGATCTTTTACGGTCGGCGAGCGGTCTCGATCGACTTCTTCGTTGACCCTGAAAGCATGCTCAAGCGTAAGCGGCATTATCTCCGGACCGCCGATCGCTTCAGGATCAGCCGCCTCGCGGACGAAAGAGCAGGTCGGGGACCGCCCCATCATTTCGTCTAGCGGCCGTCAAAGCCGATGATCGGCGCCGGCGTGGCTCGGCCGATATGAGCCCGCACCCCGAGGCCGGGCTCGACATTCGAAAACCGAGCGGTGCAACTGCTCGTGCGACGTGGTTGGGAGCCCACCAAAGACCAATCCGCCGCCGCTGCCCCCGCCGAAGCGGCGTGCGCGAGGCGCCTAAGGGTCCGTCGGCGCGCCTCTTCCCACTGTCGAATGAGCTGTTCGAGATGGGCCAAAAGAGCCGCTATTGCGGCCTTGTGTGCTGACCGGCGTCCAAATTATCATGCGCAGATGAGAGCGTAACGACTGAATAGGATAT
>DATCFQ010000012.1:0-6689 GCA_036509495.1 Caulobacteraceae bacterium | reverse complement strand
TGTAAACCGGCCATAAACCGCAGGCCCTGTGCGTTGACCGCCAGCCGGCAAGCCCGCACATAGTCGGCTATGGACGCTGGGGAATTTCCCGCCTCGCCTGCCGCCGTGGCGCTGGAGCCGCCGTACGAGCTGAAGCTCGGCGAGCGGCAGGCCGGCGCGTCGGCCTCGCCCCTGGTGTTCGCCTCGCCCCACTCGGGCCGCCACTATCCCTCCGACATGGGGGCCTCGGCGCGGCTGGGCGAAGCGGCCATGCGCAGCTCCGAAGACGCCCTGGTCGACCTGCTGATCGAGGCTGCGCCCCGGCACGGCTGCGCGGTGCTGCTGGCCCGCTACGCCAGGGCCTATGTCGATGTGAACCGCGAACCCTATGAACTCGACGCGGCCATGTTCGAGGACGACCTGCCGGAGTTCGCCAGAGCCCGCACCGCCCGGGTGGCGGCGGGACTGGGCTCGATCGCCCGGCTGGTCGCCGAGGGCCGCGAGATCTACGACCGCAAGCTCACCTTCGCCGAGGCCGCCCAGCGTATCGAGGCGGTGCACCAGCCCTATCACCGGGCGCTTCGCCGCCTGCTGGACGAGGCCGTCAGCGCCAATGGCGCGGCGATCCTGGTCGACTGGCACTCCATGCCGGGCGCGGCCGGACGCGGCGGCGTCGGCCGGCGGCAGGTGGACATGGTGCTCGGCGACCGATTCGGCTCGACCTGCTCGCCGGTGCTGACCGACACGGTCGAGCGGACCCTGGTGGGCATGGGCTATGTGGTGACCCGCAACGCGCCCTACGCCGGCGGCTACACCACCGAGGTCTACGGCCGGCCGATCCAGGGCGTGCACGCGCTGCAGATCGAGATCAGCCGCTCGCTCTATCTCGACGAAAGCGCCCTAAGCCCCAAGGCCGCCTTCCCACGACTGGCCGGCGACCTGGAGCAGGTGTTCGCGGCCCTGTCCGCCCTGGACCCCAGAGCGTTGCGCTAGCGCGGCATCGTGGCGGGCGCGCTCCAAGTGTTTGCTTTGAGCACCAAAAAAAAGCCGCGCCCGGAGGCGCGGCGTAAGTCGATAGGGAGGAAACGCCCAGGAAGGGCAACGGCGTCAGCGACGCCGGTAATTGCGAAGTTAGGGTGCAGCGCACAAATTGACAAGCCGCATGTGCGAAAATTCTTTCGATAGCCGAGCCAGAGAAAATCGATACAGCAACGCTATATCTATAAATTGCTTGAGTTGTCAATAAGTTGAGAAATTTCCATCAACGAAAGTATCATGTTGCAGTGCGGGAGATTTCGGGCTCGCCGGGCCTGCCGCGGGTCCGGCCTTGTTCCTGGGCTCGCGAGCAGGGAAAATCGGGCCGCCGAACCGGACCTGGACCGCCTGATGCTTCTGCCCCTGCTTGCCAGCGCCGTCATAGCGGCCGCTCCGACGCCGGCCCCGGCCGGTGCGACGCCTGCCCCGGCTCCCCGGCTCCCGGCGACGAGCGCGCCCGCCGCTGCCGCTCCGCCGGCCGCGGCGGCGCCCAGCATCGATTCCATCCTGCGCAGTGGCTCCAACCAGACCACCGACACCGACGAAGACGGCGCAGCGGCTCCGCCGCAGGGGCCGGTCCCGTACAGCGAACTCGACGGCAAGGCCTATGACGACGCCCTGCGCGGCGCCGCTGCGGCGGCCCGCGCCGCGGCCGGCCCGCTGGACGGGGGCTGGACCCTGGCGACCGCCGACGGCCACAGCCTCTATCGCTTCCAGTTCATCGACCGGGGCCAGGGTCTGGCGTTGGCCGAGGGCGCCTGGCGCGACCTCGATGGCGGCGCGCGCCTGCTGGGCTCGGGCTTCGTCGAGCAGGTCGGCTATTCCGGCGACCAGCTGATGCTGCGCTTCCACGAAACCCCGGCCGAGGGCGAGTTGGTGGTGGTGACCGTCAAGCCGTCCGGCGCCTCGGCCTGGACGGGGCAGCTCTACCGTCACGGCGCGGTGACGCCTGTGACCTTCCGCCGCGACCTCCCGACCAGGGCGAGCTGATCACTCGTCCTCTTCGAAGCGGGCGCCGACCAGTTCGCACAGGGCGTCCAGCGCCTCGTCCGCCTGACCGCCCTCGGCGACGAGCTCCAGCACCGAGCCGGGCCCGGCGCCCAGCATCATCAGCCCCATGATCGAGCGGGCGTCGACGGTCTGGCCCTCGCGGCTGACCGACACTTCCGCATCGAACTCGGCGGCCAGCTTGACGAACTTGGCCGACGCCCGAGCGTGCAGGCCGCGCTTGTTGATGATTTCGACCGTCCGACGGGCGGTCATTTCTCTCCCGCGAGCACGTAGGAGGCGACCGAGATGTACTTGCGTCCGGCGTCCTGGGCGTGGGCGACGCAAGCCTGCAGGTCCTCGCGGCCGCGCACGCTGGCCAGCTTGATCAGCATCGGCAGGTTCAGGCCGGCGATGACCTCGGCCCTGGTCTGCTCCATCACCGAGATGGCCAGATTCGACGGCGTGCCGCCGAACATGTCGGTGAGCAGAATCACCCCGTCGCCGGAATCCACCCGGTCCACCGCCTCCAGGATATCCTGGCGCCGGCGCTCCATATCGTCCTCAGGCCCGATGCACACCGCCTCGACCGCCCGCTGGCGGCCGACGACATGCTCCATGGCCGAGACGAACTCCGCGGCCAGGCGGCCATGGGTCACGATCACCAAGCCGATCATACTCGAGCGCCCAACGGCTTCCCCGCCCCGTCCACGAGGGGCAGCTATTTACGCTGCGCCGCGGCCGCGTCCAAGGCGGTTCAACGCGCGACCGAGTTTCGCAGGCGCCGATGCGTCCAGCGCGTGTATCCGCAGGAGCGGAATCGGGGTCCCGGCGATGTCCTCGAAGGCAGGTTCCGGCATGCGCTCCACCCTGTCCGGGGACTCGCAGCGGACGACCAGGCCGATCTCCGCCATCGGCAGGGCGGGCTCCTGCAGCACACCCAGGCCGCGCAGCTCGATCAGGCCGCCGAGCCGGTCGGGGGCGCGGCCGAACAGCCGCCCGCCCGAGCGCCAGGCCACCGTGCGGTCGTCCGCCACCAGCCGGAAACCCTGGTCGATGGCGCGCAGCATCAGGTCGCTCTTGCCGGCGCCGGCCTCGCCCAGCACCAGGGCGCCCAGCCAGGCGCCGCCGATCCGGCAGGCGATCAGACCGGCGTGCAGGATCAAGTCCGCGCTTCCGGCAAGCTGACTGAAAGGCGCGCGCCGGTGACCTTGCCCTCGGCGTCGGTGCGGTTCTCGGCGCGGATGTCGCCGTTGTGCGCCTGGACGATCTGGCGGGCGATGGACAGGCCCAGGCCCGAATGGCCGCCGAAGGCCTGGCCCTTGGGGCGGGCGGTGTAGAAGCGTTCGAACACGGTCTCGAGATTGTCGGCGGGGATGCCGGGCCCGTCGTCATCGACCGAGACCACCGCCTGGCGCGCCTTGCGGGTCAGGCTCACCCGCACCGTTCCGCCCTCCGGACTGAAGGATCGGGCATTGTCGACCAGGTTGCGGAACACCTGGCTGAGCGGCCCCTCGCGGCCCATCACCAGGATCGGATCGGCCAGCTCGGGCCCACGATAGACCACCTTGGGCCCCGCCGGCCGGCTGGTGTCGGCGTAGAGGCCCACGATCTCGCCCAGCAGGCGGCCGGCGTCGAAGGCCCGCGGCTCGTCGCGCGACAGCTCCGCGTCCAGGCGCGAGGCGTTGGAGATGTCGGTGATCAGCCGGTCGAGCCGGCTGACGTCCTGCTTCAGGATGGTGAACAACCGCCGGCGGGCAGCGGCGTCGGTGACCAGGTCGAGGGTCTCCACCGCCGATCGAAGCGAGGTCAGGGGATTGCGGATCTCGTGCGCCACGTCGGCGGCGAACCGCTCGATGGCGTCCATCCGCTCGGACAGGGTGGCGGTCATCGCCTGCAGCGCGCGCGACAGGTCGCCGAGTTCGTCCTTGCGGGCGGCGATGTCGGGCAGGGAGATCGCCCGGCTGCGCGACAGCCGCACGCTGTCGGCGGCCCGGGCCAGACGCCGCACCGGCCGGGCGATCAGCCAGGTGAGCAGGAAGGACGACAGCAGCGTGACCCCGATCGCCACCAGAATGAAGGGCAGGAGGGCCCGGCGCTGGGCGGCGATGATCTTGTCGACGTCGACGGCCTCCAGGGTCAGGACGCCAAGCACCGCCTCCACCCGCTGCACCGGCATGGAGACCGAGACCACCCGCTCGCCATTCTGGGCGGTGCGTATCTCCGCGACAGTGTAGCCCTTCATCGCCTTGGCGACCTCACCATTAAGGGAAGCCTGGGCCCGCGCCACCGTCCTGGGATTCGAGGAAGCGTCTTTGTCCAGCATCTCGCCGCGCAGCTGTCGGCGACCGCGCTTGCGGGCAGGGGGTAGCGGCCGCCACTCCACGCGGTCGGAGACCACATAGCTGTCGGCCACCAGCCGCCCGTGCACGTCGAACAGCCGGACGCGCTGGGAATTAGGGGTGTACAGGAGTTCGATGATCTCCTTGGCGTATTCGGCGTTGAGTTCTGGCTCCGGCGAGCCGCGGGTGGCGCCTTTGGCGAGGACGTCGCCAATCAGCTCGCCCTGAATCCTGAGGCCGTCGATGCGGGCCAGCACCAAGCCGCGGCGCATCTCGTTGAGGATCAGGGCCCCGGCGATCAGAATCGCCAGACCGAGCAGATTCAGGACAAGGATCAGCTGTCCGAGCTTGGAGCCCGTCCAGAGGCGTCGCCTCGGACGCGGCTCAGCTTTCGCGGTAGCGGTATCCGACGCCATATAGGGTTTCGATGGCGTCGAAGGTGTTATCGACGACCCGGAACTTCTTTCTCATGCGCTTGATATGGCTGTCGATAGTGCGGTCGTCGACATAGACCTGATCCTCGTAGGCCGCGTCCATCAGGCTGTCGCGGCTCTTCACGAAGCCGGGCCGCTGCGCCAGCGCCTGCAGCAGCAGGAACTCGGTGACGGTGAGCTTCACCGGGCGGCCGTCCCAGAGGCAGTCGTGGCGGGCCGGGTCGAGGGTGAGCTTGCCGCGCTTGATCGCCTTCAGGCCGACCGCGCCGGAGGCTTGGGCCTCGTCTTCCTCGGGGCGCGCGCGCCTGAGCACCGCCTTCACCCGCTCGATCAGCAGCCGCTGGCTGAAGGGTTTGTGGATGTAGTCGTCGGCGCCGAGGTTGAAGCCCAGGATCTGGTCGATCTCGTCGTCCTTGGACGTCAGGATGATCACCGGCAGGTCCGAACTCTGGCGCAGGCGCCGCAGCACCTCCATGCCGTCCATGCGGGGCATCTTCACGTCGAGGATGGCCAGATCCGGCGGATCGGACTCCAGCGCCGCCAGGCCCGACGCCCCGTCATAGAAGGATTTCACCGCGTGACCGTGGCTTTCCAGGGCGAGGGAGACGGACGTGACGATATTCTCGTCGTCGTCCACCAAGGTGATGTTGGCCATGCGGCGCTCAGACCCAGCTTCGGCAGTTGCACACTGTCGTTCGGTAGTTAGGCGCAAAAGCGGCTTTTTCAACGCTAACCTGGGGCGTGGCCGTGCGAATACCTGCGCCCGCGCCCTGGTCTTGCCCCTCCGCCTCGGCTAGGCCGAGGCCATGAGCACCCCCGGCGAGGACGAGGCGGACGAGGCCGCCACGGAGGTTCTGCGCTTCGATCTGGGCGCCGATCTGGTCGGGCAGCGGCTGGACAAGGCCCTGGCCACGGCCCTGCCGCAGCTCTCCCGCGCCCGCCTGCAGGCGTTGATCCACGAAGGCCGGGTGCGTCGGGACGGCCTGGCCCTGGCCTCCGCCTCGGCCAAGGCCTTGGCCGGCGCCTACGAGGTCGAGCTGCCGCCGCCCGAGCCGGCCGAACCCGAACCGCAGGATATCCCCCTCAGCGTCCTTTACGAGGACGCCAGCCTGATCGTGCTCGACAAGCCGGCCGGCATGGCCGCCCACCCGGCGCCGGGAACCCCGGACCGGACCCTGGTCAACGCCCTGCTGCATCATTGCCGCGGCAGCCTGTCGGGCGTGGGCGGGGTGGCGCGGCCCGGCATCGTGCATCGGCTCGACAAGGACACCTCCGGCGTGATGGTCGCCGCCAAGACCGACGCGGCGCACGCGGGGCTCTCCGAACAGTTCGCCCGCCACGACGTCGAGCGGGTCTATATCGCACTGGTCCGGGGCGCGCCGCATCCGGCCCGCGGCCGGGTCGAGACCCTGATCGGACGCTCGCCGCACGACCGCAAGAAGATGGCGGTGCTGAGGTCGGGCGGCCGCGTCGCCATCACCGACTATGTCACCGAGAAAAGCTTCGGCCCCGCCGAGCGGCCGTCGGCCTCGCGCGTCGCCTGCCGGCTGAAGACCGGACGCACCCACCAGATCCGCGTACACTTGGCCTCCCGAGGCGCGCCCTGCCTCGGCGATCCGCTCTATGGCTCGGGGCCCCCGACCCCGGCCGTGCGCGCGGCGATCGAGCAGGCGGGCCTGCAGCGCCAGGCCCTGCACGCCGCGGTGCTCGGCTTCCGCCACCCGATCACCGGCGAGACCCTGAGGTTCGAGACGCCGCTGCCGCCGGACATGGCGGCGTTGGAGGGACTGCTGGAGGGGCTGCATTGATACCCGCTCGCCCCGGCGAAGGTGTTGTGTCCCGTGAGGTTGTTTAGAATCTCAAGAGGCGCGATCTCCCCGGCCTTCACCGCCCTGTAGCCGGCCCAGAGCAG
>DATCFQ010000011.1:0-2036 GCA_036509495.1 Caulobacteraceae bacterium | reverse complement strand
CAATTGCCATTTAATACATCGCCGCCGGATTATGCCCGCGCGCCCTGGAATGTCACTACCCTCGCATAAACTGGAGCATGCGGCCAAACCCCGCAACCGCATTAAGCAGTCAACACGAATAGTGGCAACTCGTTGCCACTATCTCGCAAAAAGAGACGGCCCCGCGTAACACGCGGGGCCGTCGGGCCGGGGCTGCTCACCCCGGGGTGGATAACGCAACTATACCCCATGCACGCGTTGAAGCAAAGGAACTTTCATGATGACCCGTGTAGTCGCCTACGTGGACGGCTTCAACCTGTATCACGGGCTCAAGGCCGGGTACGGCCGACGGTACCACTGGCTCGACCTTCAAGCCCTGGTCAGGAGTCTGCTACGGCCTGGCCAAGAGTTGTACGAGGTGCAGTACTTCACCGCCCGAGTCCGTGACAACCCCATGCGGAGCTAAGGCAGGCGCTCTATCTGGAGGCACTGATGAGCCATAGCCGTCGAGTACGGCTTATCGAGGGCCACTTCCAGGACGAGCCCCGAGTAGGCATGAACTGCGGCGCCCGCTGGATGGCGTACGAGGAATAGGAGACTGATGTCAACATTGCCATCGCGATGTTCGAGGACGCAGTGCAGGACGCGTATGATGTGGCCGTCCTCGTCTCCGGTGACAGCGATTTGCGACCGGTGATCGGTGCCGTCAAACGGTTGCGCTCAGGAAAGCGGATCATCGCCGCGTTTCCGCCACGCAGGCACTCCAAGGACTTGGCGAAGGCGGTCGATGGTCGATGGCTACATCTCCGTCGGTCACGACAAGATCCGTAAAGCTCAGCTCCCGCCGAAAATCGTCACAAAGGGCGGAGTCGCGCTTGTCCGCCCCCCCGTACTGGAGCTAACCCAGCCGCCGGAAAACCAGATGCCAGGCGATCCGCCCGAACGTTACTGTCCAGTCAGCAACAGCACCTGACGATGGGCGCGACATGGAGCACTTGGCCAAGAACCTGATCAGCTGGGCATCGATCCTGGAGCCAGGCGCCGCCGACCAAGCCAGGCGGACGGCCGCGATGCCCTTCATCTGGCCGCACCTGGCGCTCATGCCGGACGCGCACCAGGGAAAAGGCGCCACGGTCGGATCGGTGATCCCCACCCTCGGCGCGATCGTGCCCGCCGCGGTTGGCGTTGACATCGGCTGCGGAATGATCGCGACGCGGACCGCACTCACCCGCGACGACCTCGACGGCAAGCCCCTGGCCGTCCTGCGGACCGCGATCGAGGACGCGATTCCGCTCTCGGCCGGCCAGTACAACGACGCTGTCCGCGACGAGGGCACCGCCAAGCGGATCGTGGAACTCGAGGCGCGCGAGGGCGCGGACAGCGCCGAGGCGATCGCGCCGAACTGGCGGCTGCAGCTCGGCACCCTAGGCAGCGGCAACCACTTCGTCGAAGTCAGCCTCGACGAGGCCGACCGAGTATGGCTCTTCCTGCACTCGGGCTCCCGCGGCGTCGGCAACAAGCTCGCGACCAAGCACATCAAGGTGGCGCAGGAATGGTGCGACCGCGCCTGGATCCCGCTGCCCGACCCGGACCTCGCCTACCTGGTGGAGGGCACCCGCGAGTTCTGGGCGTACCTGCGCGACCTGCGCTGGGCGCAGCACTTCGCGCTGCTCAACCGGGAGGAGATGATGGCCCGCGTCCTCGCCTGCCTGCGCGACTTCATGGGAGCCGACGTGGCGGCCGAGGAGATAATTCAATGCCACCACAACTACACCGAGCAGATGAGCGACGAGCAGCTCCGGCACTGGAAATCCCGTCCCAAGGGCCGGACCGGGCATGTCTGGCTCTCCCGCAAGGGCGCGATCGACGCCAGCGTCGGCCGGCCAGGGCTGATCCCCGGGTCGATGGGCACCCGCTCCTACGTCGTGACCGGCAAGGGGAACGCGCTCTCGCTGAACTCCTCGCCGCATGGCGCCGGCCGCGAATACAGCCGGTCGAAGGCCCGGCGGCTTTTCACCCGCGACCAGCTCGACGCGGCCATGGCGGGCATCGAGTGG
>DATCFQ010000010.1:0-4344 GCA_036509495.1 Caulobacteraceae bacterium | reverse complement strand
GGCCGGCGCCGGCGTCATCCGCGCCCAGCCGCCGGCGAAGGGCGCTATGAAATTCAGATAGAGGTGCAGCGACTTGATCTTCCAGACCCCGCCCTCGTTGACGTAGGTGTTCTCGTCGATCCCGTCGCCCCAGAAGGCGTCCTTGCCGAAGTGGCCGAGCATGGCCATGTCGCGCCAGCGGCCCTTGGCGGAGAGGCCGTCCGGCGCCACATCGACGACCGGTTGCAGCTGCAGATGCTCGTTGAGCTGACCGTAGGCGAGGCCCGGCTTGCCGCCGCCCTCGCGCTGCAGGTACTCGCGGATGCGGGCCTTGCCGACATAGACTCCGTCCATGCCCATTTCGACCGTGCCGTCGTCTGCGAAGAGATCGGCGGCCTCGTCCCAGAGGCCGCGGTCGACATAGTAGCCATAGGCGCGCTGCAGCTTGCGCACGGCGCGGGCGCCTTCCAGCTGGTCTACCTCGGCCGACAGGCGGTTGATCTCCGCGCCCACCGCGCCGACGCGGGGTCCGCTCGCAGCCTGGGCCGGATGCGGCGCCAAGGCGGCCGCCGCGCAGGCCAGGGCCGCGCAGGCTGTCAGGCCCCGGATCTGTGCAATTCGCCCTGCCATCGCCACCCCAACCCCATGCCGCCCACCCGCTCTGCGGCGGGTCCGGGCCCTGGGTTCAGCCTAGGACAGAGCTTGCCGCCCGTCCTTGACCGCCCTGGAGCCCTGTCTTGACGAAGCTGGAAGCCGCGCCCGCCGTCAATCCCCCGGCGGCAGCGGAATGGCCCGCACCACGAAGGGCTCGGGGCTCTGGCCCTTCAGCTTGGGGTCGAACAGATAGGTGATCTTGCCTTCCATGCCGTAGGCGGTGCGGCCGACCAGGGTCACGCCGGGCGGCGAGACCAGCCCCTCCTTCAGCACCTTGATCGCGGCGTCGTCGCCCTTGATCGTCACCTCGTCGATCCTGCCGCTATTGCCCTCGGCCAAGAGGAAGCGCTTGCCGGCGATCAGACGAAAGCCGTCGGGCCCGGCCACCGGCTGGGACAGCTTCAGCTCGGTCAGGCCGGCGAACTTGCCGCCCGGCCCCCGCTCGACCCGCATCAGCTGACCCTTGCTGACGATGTTCAGATAGAGCGTCCCGTCGCCGGAAAAGACGATGCCGTCGATGCCCTTCAGCCGCGCGTCCTGAGCGTAGAGCTCGAGCGTCTTGGCATGGGGTTTCAGCACGAAGATGCGGCCGTTGGGCGTGTCGGAGGCATAGACCGAGCCGTCCTTGGCGATGGTGATGTCGTTGCAGGCGGAAGCCGGGGCCGGCAGGGGCCAGGCCCCCTTCTGGGCGCCGGTCTTCAGATCGAAGGCCATCAGGGCCGAGACGCCAACCGCCGGCGGGGTGCGGAAGGAATTGGGCGAGGAGCAGACCCACAGGGTGTTCCGCGGCCCATCGGCCAGGATGCCCAGCAGCGAGAGGATGCCGTTGGCCGCTGTCGGCTGGATCCAGGCCTCGGCCATGGTGGCGTGCGGCCGGGCGCGGAACACGATCCCCTTGATGCTGCCGATATAGAGCGACCCATCCGGCGCCGCGCTCAGGCTCTCGGGATAGACCGCGACATCGTCGATGCGGACGTCGTGCGCCGCCGCCCACGCCGAAGCCGCCGCCGCGAGACCCGCCAGCGCCGCCGCGATCCCAATTCGCCAACCCATGCCGTCCCCCTGGTGTTGCTCTTTTGGCGACGCTTAGCTGAAAGCCCACCGCCGCTAAACTCCGCTCATCCCGGCGAAGGCCGGGAGCCAGGCTTTTTTGTGCTTTTCGTGGTCGACCTTCGCTGTCCTCGGCTCCCGCGACGCCCGCAACAGGAACCACGAAAAACACGAAAAGCACGAACGAGAGGGGCTTTGGGCCCGCCTGCGCCGTTCGCGTGGCTGGCAGCGAAAAAAGCCTGGGTCCCGGCTTTCGCCGGGATGAGCGGTGGTTGGGGTGGTTCCTCCTCCCGCTTGACAGCCGGCGCGGCCCAGCCTTCCAGGTGAGGCAAGCGCGTCGTCCGGCTGGGGCAAAACAGATGGCCGGGGCGCGGCTATGGTCCGCAGGACCGGGGGAACGGGATGGGTGCTGGGATGAGCTGGAAAGTCGTGGGCCGGCGCGCCCTGAGCATCCTGGCGGTGCTCACCGCCGCAGCCGCCGTGGCGCAAGGGGCCGCGCCTCCGCCGGCGGCCGCGGTCGATCAGGCGCGGCTGGCTGCGGCGGATCACGACCCCGCCAACTGGATCACTGTCGGCCATGGCGCCAGCGAGCAGCGCTTCAGCCCGCTCACCCAGATCAACGACCGGAACGTCGGCCGGCTGGGCCTGGCCTGGTACGCCAACCTCGACACCTATCGCGGGGTCGAGGCCACGCCCCTGGTGATCGACGGGGTGCTCTACAACGTCTCCGCCTGGGACATCACCACCGCCTATGACGGGGCCACCGGCAAGGTGCTGTGGACCTACGATCCCAAGATCCCGGTCTCCTACGCACGGATAGCCTGCTGCGGGCCGGTGAGCCGCGGCCTCGCCGCCTGGCATGGCAAGGTGATCATCGGCGCCCTGGACGGGCGGCTGATCGCGCTGGACGCCAGGACCGGCAAGGTCGCCTGGACCGCCGACACCATCGTCGACAAGGGCCAGCCGCTGTCGATCACCGGCGCCCCGCGCATCGCCGACGGCAAGGTGGTGATCGGCAACTCCGGCGGCGACTTCGGCGCCCGCGGCTACATATCGGCCTATGACGCCGACACCGGCAAGTTCGCCTGGCGCTTCTGGATCGTGCCCGGCAAGCCCGGAGTGAAGGACCACGCCGCCTCCGACCCGGTCATGCCCATGGCCGCCAAGACCTGGACCGGCGAGTGGTGGAAGTACGGCGGAGGCGGCAACGACTGGGACGGCCTGGTCTACGACGCCAAGCAGAACCTGGTGATCTTCGGCACCGGCAACGGCTCGCCCCACCCGATGAAGTTCCGCAGTCCCAAGGGCGGCGACAACCTGTTCCTCTGTTCGCTGGTGGCGGTGGACGCCAGGACCGGACGCTACCGCTGGCACTACCAGGAGATCCCGGCCGAGGAGTGGGACTACGACTGCACCAATCCCCCGATCCTGGCCGACCTGAAGATCAAGGGACGGCTCACCCCGGTGGTGATGCACGCGCCCAAGGACGGCCTCTTCTATGTGGTCGACCGGCGCAGCGGGAAGCTTCTCTCGGCCGAGCCCTATACGCTCAACACCTGGGCCTCGGGCGTCGACATGAAGACCGGCCGGCCCAAGGTCTTTCCGAGCGCCTATCCCCAGGTGAAGCCGCACATCCAGACGCCGGGCTTCGGCGGCGCGCACAACTGGAACCCGATGGCCTACAGCCCTCTGACCGGGCTCGTCTACATCCCGGCCCAGGAGCAGTACATGGTCGACTCCGTCCTGCCGGACGGGGAGTTCAAGTTCCAGCTCGGCCGCACCACCATCGGGGCCGGCTACGCCAACGATCCGGAGCTGCGCAAGCAGCTGAACGCCGAGGCCGCCGCCAAGGAGAAGGGCTACCTTTTGGCCTGGGACCCGGTGCATCAGCGCGAAGCCTTCCGCGTCCCCCATCCGCACGCCGGCTCCAGCGGGACCATGGTCACAGCCGGCAACCTGCTGGTCCAGGGGACCATCTCCAAGACCCTGGCCATCTACCGCGCCGACAATGGCGACAAGCTGTGGGAGATGCCGGTCGGCACCGTGCCCTCGGGCGCCGCGGCGACCTTCCTGGCCCACGGCAAGCAGTACATCGCCATCAACGCGGGCTGGAACAGCGCCATCGTCCAGGGTCTCGACGAAGGCGGCGAGGCTTTCACCGTTTCGCCGGCGCGGCTGATGGTCTTCGCGCTGGACGCCAAGGGCGTGACCCTGCCCCCGGCCCCGCCGACCAGCACCATCCCGCCGCCGCCGTCTGGGGAGCCGCCGCTGGCCAAGGTGCAGGAGGGCGCCGGCCTCTACGCCCAGAACTGCTCGACCTGCCATGGCAAGAACGCCACCGGCGGGGTCAAGGACCTGCGCCACATGACGCCCGAGACCCATGCGGCCTTCTTCGACATCGTGCTGGGCGGCAAGCTGAAGGACCAGGGCATGGAGCCGTTCGCCGACCGCCTGACCAAGGACCAGGTGGAGGCGATCCACGACTATCTGATCTCCAGGGCCCAGGAAGACTGGCAGCCGGACTTCACCCACCCACCGGCAAGGAAATGAGAGGGCGCTCACGCCGCTCTGTCCTTTCCCCGCTCATCCCGGCGAAAGCCGGGACCCAGGTTTTTTTTGTTGCGGATTGGATGGCTGGCGCGGAAGAGGAACTGCAGACCG
>DATCFQ010000009.1:0-6581 GCA_036509495.1 Caulobacteraceae bacterium | reverse complement strand
GCGGGCGGTGAGGGGTTCGCCAACCGAGGCCTGCGTCGGTCCGATCCGCTACGCCGACAGCCACCCGATCAACCTGGCCATCGACGCCCTCAAAGAGGCGCTGAAGGAGGTCGAGGTCACCGAGGCGTTCATGACCGCCGTGGCGCCGGCCTCCACCGCCTATGACGGGATCAACGAATACTACGGCTCCGAGCGCGACTACGTCTTCGCCATCGCCGAGGCCCTGCGCGAGGAGTACCTGGCCATCCATCGCTCGGGCCTGATCGTGCAGGTCGACGATGCGGTGCTCGCCAATATGTACGACGCCCTGGTCTCCAAGAGCCCCGAACGCTACCGCGAATGGGCCCAGCTGCGCGTCGACGCCCTGAACCACGCGCTGGAGGGCATCCCCGAGGACCGGGTCCGCTACCATCTCTGCTTCGGTTCCTGGCATCTGGCGCACGTCTCCGACGCCCCGCTCGAGGAGGTGGTCGGCTTCATCCTGCAGGTGAAGGCCGGGGCCTATTCGATCGAGGCGGCCAACCCGCGCCACGAGCACGAATGGCGGGTGTGGGAAAAGGTGAAGCTGCCGGCCGGCAGGATCCTGATCCCCGGCGTCATCACCCACCACGTCATCACCGTCGAGCACCCGCGGCTGATCGCCGATCGCATCGTCCGTTTCTCCAGGCTGGTCGGCCGCGAGAACGTGATCGCCGGCGCCGACTGCGGCTTCGCCCAGGTCGACTCCCTGCGCCGGGTGCATCCGGAGATCATGTGGGCCAAGTTCGAGGCTCTGGTCGAAGGCGCCGAGATCGCCAGCGACGAACTGTGGGGCCGCAGGGCGGCGGCGTAGAGGAACCACGAACCTCACGAACCTCACGAACCTCACGAACGGGCCAATCAATCACCGTCATCGGCCGGCTTGTCCGGCCGACCCATGAACACCTTGCTTCTCCAGTCTGCGTGGGTTCGCGGGACAAGCCCGCGAATGACGGTGGGGGAGGGCGCGGTGCGTTCGTGAGGTCCGTGAGGTTCGTGGTTTCCCATCTCTTCTGGTTTGATTGACAGGCAAAGGGTCGGGTCCGATACGCTCCGGGCCGAGGAAACCGGGACGTCGCGTCATGATCATCGAGAACGAAGGCCAGCTCACCCAGGCGGTGCTCGATGAGACCCGCCGCACCGCCGATCCGCGGCTGATGGAGATCCTGCAGGCGCTGGTCACGCACCTGCACGCCTTCGCTCGCGAGGTCCGCCTCACCGAGCGGGAATTCGACCAGGCGATCAATATCGTGGCGCGGCTGGGCCAGCTCACCACCGCCAGCCACAACGAGGTGCGCCTGATCGCCGGCAGCCTCGGCCTCTCGGCCCTGGTCTGCCTGATGAACAACGGCGACGGCGAGCCGACCACCGCCAATCTGCTCGGGCCCTTCTGGCGGGCCGGCTCGCCGGCGACGCCCAATGGCGCCTCGATCGTGCGCTCGCCGACGGCTGGGGTTCCGCTCTACTTCACCGGTCAGGTGCAGGACCGCGAAGGCCGGCCCGTGACGGGGGCCGAGGTCGACGTCTGGCATGCCTCCACCGTCGGGCTCTACGAGAACCAGGACCCGACCCAGGCGGAGTGGAACCTGCGCGGCAAGTTCGTCACCGACGACAAGGGCGTCTTCGCCTATCGCTCGATCAAGCCGGCCGGCTATCCGGTGCCGACAGGCGGCCCGACCGAGGCGCTGCTGCTGGCCCAGGGCCGTCACCCGATGCGGCCGGCGCACCTGCACTCGCTGATCTACAAGCCCGGCTTCAAGACCCAGGCCTCGCAGGTCTATAGCGCCGACGACGAGCATCTGGAGACCGACGCCCAGTTCGGCGCGACCAAGTCGCTGATCGGCCACTATGTGCTGCACGAGAACGAGCCGGCGCCCGATCCCGATCTCCACGGACCCTGGTACAGCCTCGACTTCACCTTCGTGCTGGAGCCGGGCGAGGCATGGCTGCCGACGCCGCCGGTCTCGGGCAAGTCCGAGACCCGGGCCCCGGTCCGGGCGGAGACCGCCTGAGATGGCCCTGACCTCGGAGGGCATGGAGCGGCGCATCCGCGACTACTTCGAGGCCTGCAACGCCGGCATCGTCGAGGCCATAGCCGCCCACTTCACGCCGGACGCCGTGCACTACTTCCCACCCGGCATGTACCAGGGGCCGTTCAAGGGCGGCGAGACCATCGGCGAGCGCTGGAAGGCTGCGGTGGAGACCCTGGGGTCCTACTGGACCGTCGACCAGGTGATCTGCGATCCGCCCACCCGCCGGGCCGTGATCGAGTGGACCCACTTCAAGCGCAGGTCTGGCGTCATCCTGCGCGGGGACGAGTGGTACATCTTCAGCCCGGGCGGGCTGATCCGCGAGATCCGCGCCTACTACGCCTCGCCCCAGGACGCCTCGCTGCAGGCGCTGGAGCTCGGCGGCTTCGACTACGCCGGCCGCGGCTACCCGACCCGGGCCCCATGATCGAGATACGCCGCATCCTGCTGGACGGCGCGGTCGTGCAGATGCGCCGCGAAGGCGATCGGCTGCTCGCCCAGGACGGCCGCAGCATCGCTGCGGCGGACGCGATCCACCTGCCGCCCTCCGAGCCCAGCAAGATCATCTGCGCACACCTGAACTACCGGAACCGGCTGGACGAGCTGAAGGCGGAATGCCCGCCCGCGCCCAACTACTTCATGAAGCCGCTGTCCTGTCTGAACAGCCACAGGGGCGCGGTGGTGCGGCCGCTGGGGTGCGAGTATCTGAACTATGAGGGCGAGGTGGCCATCGTCATCGGGCGGACCTGCAAGAACGTCCGGATCAGCGAGGCGCTGGACTATGTGGCCGGCTATTGCCTGGCCAACGATTTCGCCCTGCACGACTTTCGCGACGCCGACCGCGGCTCGATGTTGCGGGTCAAGGGCGCCGACACCCTGGGCGTCGCCGGCCCCGGCCTGGTGACCGGTTGGACGCCCGGCGATCAGGTGCTGCGCACGCGGGTGAACGGCAAGCTGGTCCAGGAATCGAGCCTGGACGGCATGATCTGGGGCATGGCCTATCTGGTCGCCGACCTGGCGCGGATGATGACCCTGGTCCCCGGCGACATGATCTTCTCGGGCACCCCGGCCAACTCCCGGCCAGTGCAGCCGGGCGACGTGGTCACGGTCGAATGCGATGGCCTGGGCATGCTGGAAAACACCATCGTCGAAGGCGTGGCGCCGATCTCCGACGAAGTCGGCTGGCCGCCCTCGGCTTCGGACAAGGTGCTGGGCGTGGCCCTGGGCGAGCAGCTGAGAGAGTAGGGGCGACGTCGCTCAGGGCCGGAATTATCCTGGCGCCAAGAATACCATTATTACCACTCTCCTGGCTGGCTTCGTTGACAGGAGCAAAATAGTTTCAAGGAAACGCCCAGAGGGACACTCCCATGCTCACCTCCGAACAGAACGAGCTGCTCACCCGCATCGGCCCCGAGACTCCCATGGGCGACATGCTGCGGGAATATTGGGTGCCGGCCTGCCGTGGGGCCAAGCTGGAGGTCGATGGCGCCCCCGAGCGGATCCGGTTGTTCGGCGAGAACTTCGTGGCTTTCCGCGCGACCTCCGGCCGGGTCGGCTTCATGGCCGAGGGGTGCCCGCACCGCTGCGCTTCCCTGGCCCTGGCCCGTAACGAGGGCGATGGGCTGCGCTGCATCTTCCACGGCTGGAAGTTCAGCGTCGAAGGCAAGTGCGTCGACACCCCCACCGAGCCGCAGGACCGGCGCGAGCGTTTCGCCGCCAATGTGCCGGTGCGCAGCCATCCGGTGCGCGAGGCCGGCGGCATCATCTGGGTCTATCTGGGCAAGCATCAGGACAACCCGCCGCGCTTCCCCGACTACGAGTTCACCCACCTGCCGGACGACCAGATCCAGCCCACGCGCGGGGTCATCAGGACCAATTGGCTTCAAGGCCTCGAAGCCTTGCTCGACTCCGCACACGTCGGCTTCCTGCACGCCGCCAACCTCCGCAGCGTGAGGGGTCAGGAGCTGTTCAAGACCGAGTCCGACTACATGCTGAACGACGGTGCGCCGGAGTTCCAATTCATCGAGACACCCTATGGCTTCCGCGAAGGTGCTCTCCGGGAGACGGGCAAGGACCTCTTCTACGCCCGCATCCGCGAGGTTTCGCTGCCGTTCTTCTCGTTCATCCCGTCCACGCCCGGCGGCGCCGCGATCGTCTGCTGCTCGATCCCGATCGACGATGAGACCACCGCCCAGTGGTACATCATGTACAACCCGCACGCCCCGCTGGAGCGCGACCGGATGCGCAGCTTCGGCGCCACCTCGGGCGATCCCGACCACTTCAACTCCGACATGGGCGATGCCTCGAACCTGTGGCGGCAGGACCGGCAGGCGATGAAGCAGGGCCACTGGTCGGGCATCGTCGGCCGCGGCAACGCCTATGAGGACTTCGCGGTGCAGGAGTCGATGGGGCCCATCGTCGACCGCTCCAAGGAGTTCCTGGGCACCTGCGACCACGTGATCATCCGCGCGCGCAGCCAGCTGATGCGGGCGGTCAATCACTTCCAGGAGACCGGCGAGACCTCGTTCAACGGGGCGCAGGTGGAGTTCGACCGCATCCGCGCGATCTCCTTCGCCTATCCGAAGGGCAAGGACTGGCGCGAGATCGACGCCTTCAACCCGCCGGCCATGGCGGCTGAATAGGCTAAGCCAGTTCGACCGGCAGGACGTCTCGAACGGCCGACGCCGGCCGGGTCTCCGGCAGCAGCCACATGGCGACGATGCCCACCAGCGCGGCCACCATCAGGTACCAGGCCGGCGCCATCGGGCTGTGGGTCGCCTTGATCAGCGCGCTGACCCCCGGCTGGGCCAGGCCGCCGAAAATCGTCACGCCGACGGCGTAGAGCACGGCCATCGACATGCTGCGCGTCTCCTTGCGCAGCGACTCGGTCAGCGCGACCAGCACGACGCCCACGCTCATCGAGCTGAGGGCGCTCATCAGGCCGGTCCCCAGGATGAGGGTGATCGGATCGCGGCGGCTCACGATCAGCAGGAACACAGGAAAGGTCGACAGCAGGAACAGGATGCGCGCGGTGATCATCACCGGTCTGCGCCCGAAGCGATCGGAGAGCGCGCCGCCCAGAAGGGTGAAGACCACGCCGGAGACGCCATTGGCGACCGATGCGCCGAAGCTGGAGCCGGGGCTCATGTGCAGGGTCTCGGAGGCAAAGGTGGTCATGTAGAGCAGCACATAGGTCGAGGTGGTGAAGCTCATGATCATCATTAGGCCCAGGATCAGGGGCTTGAGCTGGACCACCGGGCCGGGGCCGGGATGGTGGCTCGCCGGGTCCGGCCGATTCAAGGTCTCCGGCAGGCTGCGGCGGAGGATCAGGCCGAACGGCAACACCAGCGCGCCGATGGCGAAGGCGATGCGCCAGCCGAAGGCGTCCAGGTCGGCCGGCGTCAGCAGGTGCGAAAGGGCGAGGCCCACGCTCGCTCCCGCCAGCGAGGCGACCGACTGGCTGGCGCTCTGCCAAGACCCGACCAGGCCGCGCTGGTCGGGCCGAGCCGCCTCGACGAGGAAGGCCGTGGTGGGTCCCACTTCGCCGCCGAGCGCGAACCCCTGCACCAGCCGGCACAGCACCAGCAGCGCCGGAGCGGCCGGGCCGATGGCCGAATAGGGCGGGATCAGCACCAGCCCCAGCATGCCCAGGCCCATCAGCGAGAAGCTCAGCAGCATGGCCGGCTTGCGGCCCAGCCGGTCGCCGATGCGGCCGATGACGAACGCGCCCACCGGCCGGCTCACGAACCCGACCGCGAAGGTCAGGAGCGACAGCATCAGGCTCTCGAAGGCGGTGTGGACCGGGAAGAAGGTGTGGCCGAGCGCGACGGCGAACAGGGCGTAGGTGGTGAAGTCGTAGAACTCGAGCGCATTGCCCACGACCGCCGCGGCGATCTGACGGCCTGACGCCGACGGATGCACGGCCGCGGCCCGCGGTTCGATCGACGCCTCAGTCACGGCGGTTCCCTTCACGCGACTGACGCGCCCAGCCACTCGATTGGTGGGTGAAACGCCGGGCGTCAAGGTTGGCCGTTGACCCGGCCCCCGGGAGCGGCCTTCTGGCGCCATGGTCCTGCGCCTCCGCTCCCTCGCTCTGCTGCTCGCCACAGCCGCCGCCGCCTGCGCCACGCAGCCGCCGCAGCCGCTTGCGCCGGCGCCGGCCGGGCCGGCCGCGCTGCAGCGGAAGCTCGACGATCTGGTCCGCGGCTTCGACGGCCGGGCGGGCGTCGCGGTGCAGGACGTCGCCACGGGCTGGGTCGCCGGCCACGATGCGGACACCCTCTATCCGCAGCAGAGCGTCGGCAAGCTCTGGGTGGCCCTGGCGGTGTTCGACGCCGCCCAGAAGGGCCGCCTGCGGCTGGACGATCCGGTGCTCGTCACCCGCGCCGACATGAGCGTGTTCAACCAGCCAATCCAGAAGCTGCTCACCGACCAGGGCTACGCGACCACCATCGACGGCTTGCTGGTCCTGGCGCTGGCGCACAGCGACAATGCTGCGAGCGACATCCTGCTGAAGCGTGTCGGCGGCCCGGC
>DATCFQ010000008.1:0-5586 GCA_036509495.1 Caulobacteraceae bacterium | reverse complement strand
TTCGTCAGCATTGACGTGGACAATCGACACCCTGGTTCCCGGATTGGCGCCGGCGACCTGGACCTCGGCGCACAGTTGCCTCGCCAGCGCCTCGATGATGCCGGTGCCGAGTCCGGACTTGGCGCTCCCGGGATCGGTAGGCATACCGAACCCATTGTCGCTCACCGACAGCGTCCAGTCGGGGCCGTCCGAGTTGTAGCCGACCGTGATCTTGCCGTGGCGACGGCCAGGGAAGCCGTGCTTCAGGGCGTTGATCACCAATTCTGTGACGATCAGGCCAAGGCTCACCGAGATATTCGAACTGGCGACGCTGTCATCCACATGCACGTCGAGCGACAGCTGCTCGGGATCCGGGATCATTGAGGCGCTGATGCTGCGGCATAGATCGATGAAATAGGCGCGCACGCCGACCTCGCCCAGCCTGGTCGCCGCCAGCTGTTGCTGAACAGCGGCCACGGACATGACCCGATTGTGCGCGTCGTGGAGATGGCTGCGCACTTCCTCGGAGGGCACCCGTTTCGCGCTCTGCAACAGCACGCTGGCGATGATCTGGAGACTGTTGGCGACCCGATGCTGCAATTCCTGAAGCAGGATCGCTTTCTCGCGCAGCAGGTCGTCCTTGTGCTTCTCGCTGAGACGGGCCTCGGTGACATCCGATACCGACAGGACGAGGCGGACGCCGTCCATGTCAGCGTACTCGAGCTTGTAGGCGCCGATTATGAGACGCCTCGTCTCCCGGCCGGGTCGTTTGAGGTCCATCTCATAGGCGTCGATTGCGGCGTGGCCGTCGGCGGTGGCCTTGAGCAGCGACCGCAGCTGGCGCACGTCCCATTCGCCCGCCCCAAGCTCAAATATCGAGCGTCCGGGCGCGCTGGCTAAATCGATCCCGAACGCTTGGCAGAACGACCTGCTGACCGCGATGACGGTGAGATCGCCGTCGAGAAGGACGAGGGGCGCTGTGGACGAAGCGACCAGCGCCAAGGCCAAGCCAAGCGCCGCGTCAGGATGGAGTGGTGTGTGGGCGGCCATGGCTGGCCCCCTTTCAGCACCGGAGGCTCGCGAAGCGAAAGCCGTACCCGGTAGCGACGCCCGTGCGGTCACGGCATGCCCCACGTCGAGCGCCGCCCGGTCATCTTGGCTTGACAATATCACAGATTGATGAGGCGAGCGCAGCTATTCGCGGTTAGGGATCTCGGATCGCACATTTTCAACGAAAGAGAACGGACATCGCTAAACCAGCCCGTTCATCTCAGCCCATTTGTCCTGGCGCAGCGCTCGGCGCGCGAGATCGCGCCAACGCAGGCCCAGCTCGATGAACTCGGCGCCCACCTCTGTCGCGCCGCAACTCGCGCCTCGCACTTCCAGCTCGGATGCCTTGGAGAGGCAATCCAAGACCGTCCGCAGGCCCTTGGACGCGTCGGCGTGCTCCGTTGCGACGGCATACTGGGCGGCGAAGCGGGCGTCGCTGAAGCTGCGCCAAGCCCAAAGCGCTTCTCTCATAAAACGTCGCGTGGCGCGTCGGCCTTTCAAATACGCCTTCAACTCGTCCCACGACTCCGCGTCGGGCAGGCCAATGTCGCGCTGAGCGTCGGAGAGAAAATCGCTGAAGGCCGCGTCTTCGCTGCCCACGCTCTCAATATACGCCCGGAAGGTCAGGTGCATGGGGCGAGGATACCTCCCCGCCGTCGCAACGCCATTGATTAGCCTCGGGCCCCTACAAAAAAGCGCGGCGCATGGCGCATGGCGATCTGCTATCCTCCGCAAATGCGGTCGATGATGGAATGTCTCGATAAAGCCGCTGAAATGGACGGGTACGCTGCGCGCTGCGACGCGCCCGCGACAGCCGATCAGCGTGCCCTATTCCTAAAACTCGGCGTACGCTGGCGCGAACTCGCTGTCCGAGCCCTTCGGCAAGATACAAGGGCCGATATGCATCTCACGAGACACTGAGTTCAAACCGATGCGGCGCCGCGGAGGCCGCACGGCGCTCGCCGGGCGATTTGCAATGGTGGTGCGCTCAAGCCGTGAAAAGGGCCCGATGGACGCCAAGACCGCGCTTCGCGCGCTGGTTCGCGGACTGCATCGATCCAAGGCAATCGACGAGGCATTACCTGGTCAACAAGCCAGTCGATCCTTACGCATTCGTAACGTCGCCACCAGCCCGGTGGGCCGCCACTCGTAAGTCATCGCGCCTTCGAGCTGGTCGGAAATGCTGCGGGCGATCAGCTTGCTGCCGAACCCACGCATGTCCGGCGGTTGATTGATCTCTGGTCCCCCGGTCTCTGCCCAGACCACGATGACGTCTAGCTCGTCGGTGGCGCCGGAAATGTCCAACGACCCCGTCGGAAGCGAGAGCGCGCCGTGCTTCAGGGAATTGGTGGCGAGTTCATGGATCACCAGGGCCATCGTCTGAGCGGTTATTTGGCCCAGGCCCATCCGTGGAACGGCCACGCGAATGCGACCCGCGAAGGCGCCGGTATCGTCATAAGGGGCGAGAAGCACGGAAAACAGGTCCCCCAGCAGCGCCGCCTTGCCCTCTTCGCCGGGAAGGGGTCGCACCAGGTCGTGAGCTCGGCCCAGAGCCGTGAGCCGACCGATCAGTTCGGCGGACATCTCGGTGATCGTGCGCGCCGAGCGCGAGGTGATGTGGGTGAGGCCGGTCGCCACGGCCAAAAGGTTCTTAACCCGATGGCTCATTTCGCCGGCGAGCAGCTCGTGACCTTCTTCAGCCCGCTTCCGACCCGTCACGTCCAGGAAGATGCCGAACATGATGCGATCCAAAATCCCCGCATCAGCGCCCTGGCCGCGGGCCGAGATCCATCGAACCTCATGGCCGATGCCGATTCGGAAATCGATCTCGTAAGGACCCGGGACGGAGCGGGTCGCCACGAACGCCGCTCTGACTCGATCTCGGTCGGCGGGGTGAATGTGAGCCGAGAGCGTCTCGAACTCCACCTCTTCCCCCCAGGAAAGCCCCCATAATCCGAAGGACCTATCATCCATCGTTAAGCGGTTGGTATCGACGTTCCACGACCATAGAGCCACGCTAGCGGCCTCGATAGCCAGCCGCAGATGTTCCGGCCCCCAGGCTTGCGAGGCATTCATCTGCGGGGGCAAGGGCGTAACTCCACGACGTTCGTTAAAGGCCGCTGACCGGTGGCCCGCTAAGCGCCGCCGGTCTTGATGGAGCCGGAACTACCTTACTGGCCGAGGGAACACTACCGATGGCGTCAAAGCGCGCCAAGCCTCGAAAAGCGCCCGATATTCACATGGCGTCAGACCAGATCGTAGCGGTCGGCGTTCATGACCCTGGCCCATCCGGCAGCAAAATCCCGCACGAACTTGTCCTGAGCGTCGGCACAGGCATAGACCTCTGCAAGGGCTCGTAGCTCGGTGTGAGAGCCGAAAATCAAGTCGACGCGGCTGGCGGACCACCGGTGCGCGCCGGACCTGCGGTCGCGGCCCACGAACTGGTTTTCACCCGTCGCACGCCACTCTGTGGCCATGTCCAGCAAGTTGACGAAGAAGTCGGTGGTCATCTGGGCGAGACGCAGAATGCGGTGTGGGCGGGGTTTCATTCCGATCCTGCCAGACTCCACAAAATCGCGGAGACAAACTCCCCATTCGGATGGCCACGCACGCCGGACGCAATCGAATCAGGGTTGAAATTGTGCGCAACCCGACGCACCTCCCCACGTTCGCGTCTTTGGGGATGTCTGATGTCCGACTTGGGTCAGAGGCCAGCCATCCTGATCGTGGATGATGAGCCGTTGATAATTGATCTGCTTCGAGGCGCCTTGGAGGAAGCGGGATTCGATTCGGTCCAAGCCTCAGACGCTGACCAAGTCTTCGCCCTGCTGGACGCGGATGGCCCCAACTTCGTCGGGCTCGTGACCGACATAAACCTCGGCTCCGCAATGGATGGCTGGGACGTCGCCCGACGCGCGCGCGAAAAAAAAGCGGCGGTGGCGGTTGTCTATTGCAGCGGCGGAAGCCCCCACGATTGGTCGATCAAAGGTGTTCCGCAGAGCGTCGTGCTGACCAAACCATTCGCCGTCGCCCAGGTGGTTGTCGCCCTCTCCAACCTGATCAACGGTTCCAGCCCAGCTGCTTGAGGCGGGTGTCGGCCAACGCCTGCTGCAGAAGCACGTGTGGCGCGCCCGCATCGTGCTGGCCACGGCCGACGGGCTGGGGACGGCGGCGATCATGCGCGCGGCCGGCGTCAGCAAGACCGCCGTCTGGCGTTGGCAGGCGCGGTTCATGGATAAGGGCGTCCAAGGTCTGTTACGCGACAAGACCCGACCGCCCGGCACCCCGCGCTTGCCTGATGATGTAGCCGACCGGGTCGTGGCCTGACGCTCGGCGAAGGGAGCCAGCGTAACCCCAAATACCGTCAATTCGCGCAAACCCGCCCCGCCAGCGGCGACAGCGCGAGAACCTAGGCCAGAGTAAGGCGCATCAGCGGGTGAACCCGTTCCGAACGCCCGCCGGCTTCCTGCAACCGTTGAGGAACCTCTGGCCGTCCGCAGACGTTTGGCCGCCAGCGGCCAAGGCGAGGCCGGCACGAGGGGGAAATAGGCATGAAAACTGCGGCAGCGTCCACTGATCTGGTCGACGCGCGGGAAGCCGGCCGACACCTGGCGAGAGTGGTTACGCAGACCCTTGGCCAAGCGCCGCAAGCTTTAATGATCTTCGCGGCTCCATCGTATGATCACAAGGCCCTTCTCGACGAGCTCGCAGAGCATTGCCCTGGGGCTCTTGTGGTAGGCGCCTCGTCGGCCGGTGAGTTCATGAACCAAGAACGAAGCGAGGGGTTGGCCTGCGCCTTGGGCTTGGCGGGCGAGGACGTCCGCTTCGGCGCTGCCGTGGCCCGGCACATACAGGGCGACGCGGCTGCGGCGGCCCGGGAAATGGTGTCCAGCTTCAACGGACTTTCCGACTACGCCTTCCCGTATCGGTCGGCCCTAGTCATGGCCGACGTCTTGGCCGGCCACGCCGATGTCCTGGTCGATGAGCTTACCCTCGCGACCGGCGGACAATATCAGTTCTTCGGTGGTGGCGCGGGAGACAACGCGCAGTTCCAGCGCACCTCCGTATTCTGCGGCCGCGAGGTGCTGAACGGCGCAGCGGTTGCACTGGAGATGCTTACGGACAAGCCAATCGGGGTCGGTGTCCGACACGGATGGGTGCCGGCATCTGCTCCGTTCCGCGTCACCGAAGCCGATGGGATGAGACTTATCAGCCTGAACGGGATGCCGGCGGCCGAAGCCTTCGAATCTCATGCCGCCACAACGGGACAAAAGCTGGACCGAGCTGCGCCCATCCCGTTCTTCCTGCACAATATCGTAGGGATCGAGGCGGGGGACTCCCATCGACTGCGGGTGCCGCTGGCTGTGCTCCCGGATGGATCCGTTTTGTGTGCGGCTGAGGTGCCCCAAGGCTCGGTCATCTACATCATGCGTGTATCCGCGGCGTCTGCGGTTGAAGCGGCCCAGGATGCCACGCAGGCGGCGCTCTCGGCTCTAGGCGAGCACAAGCCACGGGCGGCGCTCTTCTTTGACTGCGTCGCAACGCGGCTTCGGATGG
>DATCFQ010000007.1:0-7923 GCA_036509495.1 Caulobacteraceae bacterium | reverse complement strand
GATCCGTCCACGCCGACGATATAGGCCCGGTCGGCATGCAGGCGGTCGGCCAGGTTGCCGAGCGCCGAGCGGATCGTCGCGGCGTCCTTGCTGGCGACCGCTTCGCGGAAGCCGAAGTCGCGAGACAGCAGGGCCGCGCCCTCCTGCAGCTCCTGCGAACGCATGGCCCAGATGCGGTCGAACACCGTGGCCGAGGCGGTCAGTTCGTCGCCGACGGTCCGGTCCGCCTCGCTGGTGATCACCCCATAGAGGGCGGCGGCGAGCAGCAGCAGGCTGGCGCCGAACAGGCCAGCGTAGAGGACCGTGAGCTTGGTTCGAAGGTGGCGGAACACGGGACCCGCGCGACTAGTAGGTGTTGCGGCGGATCGGCGGGGACCGGATGTCGAGGGTCTCCACGCGCCGCAGTTCGCCGCTCGGCGGCAGCGACACGGCGCTGGCCATCTCGTTGGCGGGGGCCTTGAGATAGGGGTGCCAGATCTTCAGCACGCCCGCCCCGGCCGGGGCGCCGTGCAGCTCGGCCGCGCCCTGGGCGTCGGTCTTGGCCGCGAACGGAGTGTCGACCACCTTGATGAAGCCGACCATGCTGTCGTGGATGTTGCAGCCGAGCGCGATCACCCCGACGCGGTCGAAGCGCACCGTGCGGGTCTCGTCGCGGCTGTAGAGCTTCAGCTCGAACGGATGCGCCGGCGAGAAGGAATAGACCTGGTGGCGGACGGTATCGCGGTTGGGAAAGGCGACGGTCGCGCCCGCCGGGACCACCAGCACGAAGGGATCGAACTGCAGGTTCTGCTGGGCCATGCGATAGGGCCAGTCGAACCGGACCCCGCCTGCTCCGCCGCCGCCCTGGGGATAGTAGGTCACCACCGCGTCGCGGACCGGATGGCCCCTGGAATCGCGCACCATCACCTGGAGGTCGGCCGCGCGGGCGCAAGGCGCCATCAGCACCGCGACCAGCAGTAAGACCAGCCTCCGCATGCTTGCGACGCTAGATGTTGTTCATGAAGACGCGGTGAATCCCCTAACAGTGGTAAGCCATGACTTGCCCGTCCCGGACGTTTCGCCGCGCCTGATCTGGCTGTTGGAGGACAAACATGCGCGCTCTGGGTCCAGGCTCGGTCTCCAGCCTGTTGAAGCTGGTGCTCGACGTGATCTACTTCGCCCTCTGGGCCGCCCTGGGGCTGTTGCTCTTGGCGGCTTTGCTGGCCTTGCTGCTGCCCACCGACCTGGCCTTCTGGGGGCAGATCGAGGCGCACGGTGCGCGCGGCGCCATGCTGTCGGGAGGGCTGCTCGCCTTCGCGGTCTATGTCGCGGTGGTGCTGTTCATCGTCGAGCGCGTGCGCCGCATCTTCACCACCCTGACGGTGGGCGACCCGTTCCATCCCGGCAATGTCGCGCGGCTCAGGAGCATCGGTTTCGCCTTGGCGGGCCTGGAGCTGATCAACTACGGTGTGAACCTGGTCACCGGCTGGGTCTTCCGCGACCAGTTCAAGTCGGTCCGCTTCCCGTTCAACCCCACGGCCTGGTTCGCGGTGCTGGTGGTCTTCGTGCTGGCGGAGGTGTTCCGCGAGGGCGCGCGGCTGCGCAGCGAGGCGGAGCTGACCATCTAGCTTCGGAGGAGCGGCATGGCCGTGCGCATCATGCTGGACCGGGTGTTGGTGGAGCGGCGGATGTCGCTCGCCGAGCTGGCCGATCGCGTCGGTCTCACCGTCGCCAACCTCACGGTGCTGAAGACCGGCAAGGCGCGGGCGATCCGCATCGCCACCATCGACAGCCTCTGCCGCGAGCTCGACTGCCAACCCGGCGACCTGATCGGCTACGAGCCGGGGCCCGCGGAGGACGACGGCTGAAGGCCCGACGTGTTGCGC
Source organism: Caulobacteraceae bacterium (assembly GCA_036509495.1). Lineage (GTDB taxonomy): Bacteria > Pseudomonadota > Alphaproteobacteria > Caulobacterales > Caulobacteraceae > JANWHQ01. The sequence continues at coordinate 6,058 of DATCFQ010000007.1, read as the reverse complement.
TGCAACAACGCCTCAAAATCCTTTCCTGGATTGGGGTTCCACCCCTAGCGGTGGTCAAGCTTGTCCCCTATCTATGTTGCACTGCAACAAAGGAGGCGAGCATGCCCAGCGCTGCCAATCTACAAGTTCTGACCGAAAGGCTCGGTCTGGCGTTCAGCACCGCGCTTCTGGCGATCCTGCCGGTGGCCGCGGCCCTGCTGCTGGTCGAGTCGCTCTAAGGCGATGGCGGTCCTAGAGGGCCGCCGTCCGCTGTAGCTCCATGAGCTCGGCAATGCCGTGGCGGGCGAGCCCGAACAGAGCCTCGAACTCCGCCACCGAGAAGCCCCGCTTCTCGCCGGTCGCCTGGATCTCGACGATGTCGCCCGATCCGGTCAGCACGAAATTGGAATCCGCCTCGGCCTGGGAATCCTCCTCGTAGTCGAGGTCCAGCACCGGCGTTCCCTCGAACACCCCGCAGGAAATCGCCGCGACCTGGTCGCGGATCGGGTCCTGCGCCAACAAGCCCGCGTCCATCAGCTTGCGCGTCGCCAGCCTGAGCGCCACCCAGGCGCCGGTGATCGCGGCCGTGCGCGTGCCGCCGTCGGCCTGGATGACGTCGCAGTCGAGGATCACCTGCCGCTCGCCCAGCGCCTTGAGGTCGCAGACCGCCCGCAGCGAGCGGCCGATCAGCCGCTGGATCTCCTGGGTGCGTCCCGACTGCTTGCCCACCGCCGCCTCGCGCCGCCCGCGGGTGTGGGTCGCGCGCGGCAGCATGCCGTATTCGGCGGTCACCCAGCCCTGGCCGCGGCCCTTCAGGAACGACGGCACGTTCTCCTCGACGCTGGCGGTGACCAGCACGCGAGTGTGGCCGAAGCTGACGATACAGGAGCCTTCCGCATAGCGGTTGACGCCAGTCTCCAGGCCGACCGGACGCAGCTCGTCGTTCGCGCGCTCTGACGGACGCATGATGTGCTATTCCTCGGGGCAGGCGCCCGTCTTGCGCGGGCGAAAGGCGGGCTTATCCTAAATCGCGACAAGGCCGTCCACCTCAACCCGCTCTAGACCACCACGGTCCGCCCCAGCGATGATCAACATGCCGCCGCCCGGTTTCACGGGAGCGCGGGGCCCGAGCCTCGTCCAGCTGGACGCGCGCGCCCGAGAGATCTTCCGACGCGTGGTGGAGACCTATCTGGAGACCGGCGAGCCGGTGGGCTCGCGCACCGTCTCGCGCGGCGGGGTGCAGCTGTCGCCCGCCTCGATCCGCAACACCATGCAGGACCTGACCCAGCTGGGCCTTCTGGCCGCGCCGCACACCAGCGCCGGCCGGCTGCCGACCCACGCCGGGCTTCGCCTGTTCGTCGACGGCCTGCTCGAGCTCGGCGACATCACTCAGGAGGAGCGGCGCGAGATCGAGGAGCGCCTGGCCGGCCGCTCGCGCGGCCTGGAAGAGGCGCTGGACGAGGCCACCGCCCTTTTGTCCGGCCTCGCCGGCGGCGCCGGGGTGGTGGTGAGCCCGTCGCGGGACGCGGGCGTCAAGCACGTGGAGTTCGTGGCCCTGGGCGCGGACCAGACCCTGGTGGTCATGGTGTTCGACGACGGGGCGGTCGAGAACCGCCTGATGCCCCGCCCGCCCGGCCTGACCCCATCGGCGATGCAGGAGGCGTCCAACTTCCTCAACGCCATGCTGCGTGGCCGCACCCTGAACGAGGCCAAGACCGAGATGGCCGGGCAGCTCGACGGCGCCCGCCGCCAGCTCCATGAAGCCGCCGCCCGCCTGGTCGAGGAGGGGCTCGCGGCCTGGGGCGGGGGCGAGGGCCCCGAGCGCTCCCTGATCGTGCGCGGCCGCGCCAACCTGCTGGGCGACAGCGGCGCGGTCGAGGACCTGGAACTGGTGCGCATGCTGTTCGACGACCTGGAGCAGAAGGAACAGCTGATCGGCCTGCTCGACGACGTGCGCGAGGCCCAGGGCGTGCGCATCTTCATCGGCGCTGAAACGCGGCTGTTCTCGCTTTCGGGTTCCGCTGTGATCGCGGCTCCCTATATGACCGAGCGACGGCGGGTTCTGGGCGCGATCGGCGTGATCGGACCCACTCGCCTGAACTACGCCCGGGTGATTCCGTTGGTGGACTACACCGCCCGGATGCTTGGGCGCCTGCTCGACGCTTAGAGGACCCCCATGACCGACGACGAAACGCCGGCCGATGCCGAAACCGCTTTCGAGGCGGAGCTGGACGCCGACGACCAGACCATCGAAGAACTCGCCGCCGAGGTCGCCGAATGGCGCGAGAAAGCGCTCAGGGCCGCGGCCGAGGCCGAAAACACCCGCCGCCGGGCCGAACGCGACACCAATGACGCGCGCGCCTTCGCCATCCAGCGGTTCGCCAAGGACCTGCTGCAGGCCGCCGACAGCCTCGAGCGGGCGCTGACGGCCGCGCCGCGCGACAGCGCCGAGCCGGCGGTGAGCAATTTCCTGCTCGGCATCGAGATGACCGAGAAGGCGATGCAATCGGCCTTCGAGCGCAATGGCCTGAAGCGGATCAGCCCCGAGAAGGGCGCCAAGTTCGATCCGCACCTGCACCAGGCGATGATGGAGCAGGACGATCCGCAGGCCGAGCCGGGCACGGTCAGCCAGACCATGCAGCCGGGCTACGAACTGTTCGGCCGCATCGTGCGTCCGGCCATGGTGATCGTGGTCCCCAAGCGGACGGCCGCCGCCGGCGACGCGGCTGGCGGCTATCAGGCGGCGGGCGGATCGGCCGCGGGCGCCGCCTTCGACACCAAGGCTTGATCGGATCGGCGGGCCGGAATATGTGTCCGCCCCTCTCCGCCGCACCATCGGCCGGAGGGACCCGGACCTCGGGGCTATAGCTCAGCTGGTAGAGCGCTTGAATGGCATTCAAGAGGTCAGCGGTTCGACTCCGCTTAGCTCCACCAATCAGTCTCCCCCTTTCCCGCGGTTAGCGGGAGAGGGGGAGTTTCCTCCGATATTCCCGCAGGCTAGGGGCAGGGCAGGCTGAACTCCCCGGCTTTGGAGACGCTTTCCCGCGCATATTCTCGCGCTGTCCGGCCCAATTTCTCCAGGCCTCACTCGGAAGTCCGGCTTTCGGCGGCTGCGCGATGGGGAGAATAGTTGCGGCGCCGCCTGCGCGGCCGGCATGGCAGTCGTGGTCCGGCCACGGGTGACGCGAACACGACTTTCGGGCTGCGAGCTTGCTGACGGCGCTGAGGCGAACGTGCCCGCCGCTTCGGGGGAGCGAAGGGCGTTGCCGTCGGTGAGAGTCGTCGGTGGTCAGCCGATGGCGGCGAAGAGCTGGCGCTGTTCAGCCCAGTCCATCGGTAGCGGCTTTGCGATCAGGGCGCCCAGGGACAGAGCCTGGGGCTGACGTCCATCGAGGATCGCTGCCGTCAGGTCCGGCGCCAGATAGGCCAGAGGCAGGAGTTTGGCCGTGTAGTCCTTGCAGAGGTTCTGCTTGCGGGAGATCTCCTGGATCGTCGCGGCCCGACCTGAAGCGAGGTCTTGTGTCCATGCTCGCGCGAGGGCGACCGCACGGACCAGCGCCCGGTCCACCCGGCGGGCCGGCTCGGTTTGTTGACCGGTGGCTTCGATCAGCTTGGCGCTGTGACGATGCTTCAACCGGATCGGGAAGGCCGCCTGCACACGGTCGGTGTCTCGGTTGATTTCGCCATCGTCCAGCTCCGGGTCCAGGCGGACGGCCTCTCGATCCAGCTCGACGCAGATGCGCTCCTCGCCCAGCGTCACCTTGCGGATCGCCGCCCGCAGCCGAGCTTCCATGGGCTCGTCAGCCTTCCAGGCGGAGGCGAGCGTAGTCTCCAGCCGTTGAAGGAGGAACCCTTCGAGCACACCGGCGGCGATCCGCGGCAGGGTCGGCGCCGATGACCTGACCCGGGAGCGGACAATCCCCATTGTCCGCCAAGAGAAACGACTGGCGGTCCAGACGACGGCAGGGATGCGCCAGGACCCGCCGTTGGGATGGCTCCAGAAACTCGCCGTTCAGGGCCGCCGGGCGCCGGCTCCGCGAATGGCGGCTTTCCGGCCAGAAGCCAGCGGTGAGAATCGACCCCGAGCCGTCGTGGCCAACGTCCGGTTCCGGCGTTTCGCGAGCGTGGGCCCCGACTCGTTGCTGCCCCCGATATGCAGCGGCCGTCGCCTCCCCTGGAGGCGAAGGGACAGCTAACGCGCGAATGGCCGCTCAGGCGAGCTGTTCGTGTTCTGGAAGGCGGAGATTTTCCAGACGTCGTCACGGCGGACCAGGACCTGAGTCTGGATTCCGCGTTGCGGAACGTCGCTGGGATTGCCGTCAGGCGTCAATGCGCCGGTCATAGTCCATGTCACCTGGGCAACCGCCACATCACGGGCAGGAAATGTTACCTTAACCTGCCCGATTCTGAGGACGCTGGACTTGAAAGGTCCGAGGTGCGCCTGGCCAAGCTTGGTCTCAAGCTCGTGGCGGCTCTTCCACCACCACCCGAGCACGTTGATGACGTCGGCGTTGTCGGTGAAGAGCGCGGCATAGGCGTGGATATCGTGGGCGTTCCAGGCCTGCGCCTGGCGCGCTTCGACCGCGCGGATCGCGGCCTCTGCGCTTGCCGGGGCGGCGGAAGCTGGAACGGCCCATCCCACCAACATCAGAGCGCCGACGCAAACGAGATAGCGGGCGGACAATGGCATGTCGTGCCTCCCAGCAGCCAAGCTCAGCTTAAGCCGTCTCCGAGCCGCCTGAAAGCGGCGAAGCCGAACGCCTGCGATCCACCCTCCCCTGACGTTGCGAACGGCTGCTCCCCGGCCACGGATCGAACACCTCCGCTTCGGTCCTCCAGGCTTGAGCTTAAGCGTGTGTCTATCCTCCTGTTACACACATGGGTGCCAGGCAGGGAATCTGGTTCTCTGACTTCAATCTGTAGGTCCGCTTTCCGGCCCAGAGCTAATGGCAGGGATCGACCGAGGTTGTCGTGAAAACGCGTCCCCTGCCAAAATTGGGCTCTATATTCTGCCTCCGCATGGGAGATCACCGGCAAAATCTGTCGCGCATCGAGGCCGTGGGCGCGGTCTTCTGGCAAGGCATTGCGCCAAATATTTCGACGATAGGGTTTTCACACAGCATCGACCCTGAGCGGACCCTGGAGGGTGCTGGGATCGATCGAGCGCCGCCTCATCGGGCCTCAGAACGGGGCCAAGGGTGCGCGGGCACCTTCGAGCTCCACAAACCGGTCGATAGCCGGAAGCAGATGATCTTAGGGGACATGTCGCTCCAGCGCGAACTCGTCGATGAGCGCGCCCTGATCGACCCGCCGCTCGCCGCATCATCCCCGCGCGCGCCCGCCCACCTTAGCAGAAGCGAGTCTGCGCACGCAGCGGATTACCGCTTCAACCGCGGATTTATCATCAGCGTCAGTCAAGAGATGGTTCAATGACGCCCAATGCCGGGTGCGGATAAGGCCCCTTAGGCGCGGATCCCCGCATTGGCGCCCCTCACCCGTCGTTGAGCCGCCACCATTGGTCATGGGGTAGAGCTTCCGGACCTGACTCATAAGCGACGTTCGGGGAGTCCGCTTTTTGGGCGGCCTAAGATCGATGGGCGTGACGCTATAGGGTAGCTAAAACGCCGGCTACACGGGACCAGCGATGGCAAGGACCGTCTCGATGAGCATAGCGACTGCAAGAGCTCCCGGTCCGTCGACAAGCATACCGCATTCCAGATTCGAGTGTCGCGACCGCCGCAACAGATTGGCCGAGCCGACATAGGCGCTCACCCCATCAGCCAGGACGACCTTGGCATGAAAGGTTTCGCCCAGGGCGGCGCCGTTGTCGCCGTCAGTGAAGCAGTAGTCGAAAATGCCCGTTGCCAGCGTCCTCAGGTGAGCGCCCGCTTGGCCACATGCCGCCAACTGGGATGCGCCACGCAGGATCAGCAATCGCTGCGCCGCCGGCGTCGCCTCGAACAACTCAGCCGCCCAGGCCGCGCCGGCCCGATCGATGAAAGGGACCATGATGACCAGCCGGTCGATCGCTCTGCGGGCGATGTGGGTGAAGGCATCATGCGTGTCGGTGAGGGTCGTG
>DATCFQ010000006.1:0-2074 GCA_036509495.1 Caulobacteraceae bacterium | reverse complement strand
GGCGGCGGCGGCGGTGCGGCCTGGATCGCCATCGGCTCCGCGCTCACCGTCGTCGCATTGGTGACCTCCATGATCTGGACCGTGCAGGTGCTGGCCAAGATCGACTCGCCGGCGTCCAGGCCAGCGCTCGCCATCGAAATCACCGGCCACCAGTGGTGGTGGGAGGCCAGGTACCTTTCGGACCAACCGGGCCAGGTCTTCGTCACCGCCAATGAGCTGCACATCCCGGTCGGCCAGCCGGTGCGGCTGAAGGTGGCCAGCGCCGACGTGATCCACTCCTTCTGGGTCCCGACCCTGACCGGCAAGACCGACACCATTCCGGGGCGGACCAATGTCTCCTGGATGCAGGCCGACCGGCCCGGGGCCTATCGGGGTCAATGCACTGAATACTGCGGCGAGGAGCACGCCAAGATGGCGCTCTATGTCGTTGCCGAGGCGCCCGCGACGTTCGACGCCTGGCGCCGGGCCCAGCTTGCGCCGTCCGCCGCCACCGCCCTGCCCGGCCAGGCGACCTTCGAGGCCCGCTGCGGCGCCTGCCACACCGTGCGCGGCACGAGCGCCGGCGGGGTCGTGGGTCCCGATCTCACCCATCTGATGAGCCGCGCCACCATCGCCTCGGGCATCCTGCCCAATGATGTGGCCAACCTCTCGGGCTGGATCTCCAATCCCCAGGCGCTGAAGCCGGGATCGGCCATGCCGGCGACCAATCTGAACGGAACGCAATTGACCGAGGTCGTCGCCTATCTGGAGACGCTGAAGTGAGCGCGCCCATCACCTCGCCGGACGATTCCCGACGCCCGACAAGCGTGCGGGTCACCGACCGTTTCCCGGGCCCCAAGCTGCAGCGGATCTGGGAGACCGAGCCCGGGATCAAGGGCTGGTTCTCGAGCGTCGATCACAAGGAGATCGGTCTTCGCTACATCGTCACCGCCTTCGGCTTCCTGATCCTGGGTGGGGTCGAGGCGCTGGTGATGCGGCTGCAGCTGGCGAGACCTGGCCAACACCTGCTGACGCCCGAGCAGTACGACCAGCTCTTCACCATGCACGGCGTGAGTATGATCTTCCTCTACGCCTCGCCGATCCTCTCGGGCTTTTCCAACTATCTCTGGCCGCTGCTGTTGGGCGCGCGGGACATGGCTTTCCCGCGGCTGAACGCTTTTTCCTACTGGGTCTATGTCGCGGCAGGGCTGTTCATGTATTCCGGCTTCGTGGTCGGCCAGGGCCCCGACGCAGGCTGGTTCAACTACGTGCCCTACGCAGCAAAGGCTTATAATCCAGGCGTCAACATCGATATCTTCGCCCTGGGTCTGATCCTGCTTGGCATCTCGACCACGGTCGGGGCGGCCAATTTCGTGGTCACCTTCCTGAGGCTTAGGGCGCCCGGCATGTCGATCAATCGCGTGCCGATCCTGATCTGGGGCACCCTGACCGCCTCTGTCGCCAACCTCCTGGCCGTTCCGGCGGTGAGCCTCGCCTGTTTCCTGCTCTGGATGGACCGCCAATACGGGACCCACTTCTTCGACGCGGGCGAGGGCCAGCCGCTGCTATGGCAGCACCTGTTCTGGATGTTCGGCCACCCGTGGGTCTACGCCATCGTGTTGCCGGCCATGGGCATGGTCTCCGACGGCCTGCCGACCTTCTGCCGCCGGCCGCTGGTCGGCTACACGGCCGTAGCGCTGGCCACCGTGGCGACCATGGCGCTGGGCTTCGGCGTCTGGGTGCACCACATGTTCGCCACCGGCCTGCCGAGCCTGGCGCTGGCCTTCTTCTCGGGCGCCTCGATCATCATCACCCTGCCGAGCGCCGTGGCGGTGTTCGCCTGGACGGCGACGATCTGGCTCGGCCGGCCGGTGATGAAGACCGCCTTCCTGTTCTTCTCCAGCATGATCGTGCTGTTCGTGATCGGCGGCGTTTCCGGCGTGATGACTGCCGCGGTGCCGGTCGACTGGCAGCTGACAGACACCTATTTCGTCGTCGCCCACATCCACTACGTCCTCATCGGCATCAACGTCTTTCCAGTCGTTGGCGGCATCTACTACTGGTTTCCCAAGATGACCGGGCGACTGCTCAATGA
>DATCFQ010000005.1:0-3515 GCA_036509495.1 Caulobacteraceae bacterium | reverse complement strand
GGCCGCGCCAAGCTCGGCCGCCGCGCGGCGCGCGAGCTCTCAGGATCTTGGAAAGGAAGGCCCGGCGCCCCCGGGGGGAGGGTTCGATAGACTGCTCCGTCCTGGCCTGCAACCGGGCCTCACGCGATAAAACCCACTTTGAACTTTCAAGAACTTAGTATATCTCAAGACACTACAATATAATTTTAGAGTTACAGGCGCGCTAACAATGTCACAGCGACATTCAGCAGATGCACAGCGACACTATGCCTAGACTTACTAAGCCGCCTGCGCCCACGGAGCCCGCCACCCACTCGATCAACACCGCGCCCAAGGCGATCGACGCGTCCACGAAAGCCGCGCGTCTGCTCATTGCGCAGCGCGCGGCCGTCAAGTCCGTGGTGGAAGACGGGCAATTCGTGAGGGTGCGCGCGGACGTTCTCTGTGCCCTCCTCGACTGCGCCGCCCCTAGTGCTGCACGGCGCCAGGCCGCCAAGGAGCCCGCGCAGCCGCGCGCCACAGGGCGAAATCGCCTCAGCGAGGATGGGGTGCGGAACCTCCGCGCCCCAGGCCGCTACGGCGACGGGGGCGGCCTCTACCTGGAGATCCTGCCGACCGGCGCGCGCCGTTGGCTGTTCCGCTACCAGATGCGCGGCCGGCGGCGAGACATGATCCTCGGGGCCGTCACCCAGCAGAATGGCCTCGGAGCGGCCCGCCAGGCGGCCCAGGCCGCGCGGGAGCTGATCGCCAAGGGCAAGGACCCCCTCGATGAGCGACGCCGGCTCCGCGAGCGTCGTGAACGCGCCATGCCCGCCCCACGTTCGCCGACGCCATGCGGGCGCCGATAGCCGACGTGGCGCCCAGCTGGCGCGGGCGAAGCCTCGGCGGCCGCAGACCGTGCACCGCGCGCGAGCCTTGAGCTCCGGGAGCGTAAGGCCCGGGCCCCACGCCTTAGCCGCCTCCGGCTGGGTCAGGGTCACGCCCCAATGGCGCGCCAGTTTCTGCAGCGGGAGGCAGCCAGGCGCTATGCACGTCAGGTGGAACTTGTCGTCCGCCGGGTAGCTCGAAAGCGTCGGCCAGGAGTCTGTGCCGCCCATGCCGCCCGGCTAACACGCAACGGGCCGACTCCGCGGGTAGGCCATCACCGGGGCCCAAAAGTGATCGGCCCCTGGCCCTTACATCTGCCGGGCCGCCTATGTTTAGCGCAGCAGGGTAGCGCTTTGGTAGCGCGCCGCCTGAAGGTCGCGACGACGACGGGCCCTAAGTCATTGGAAACATTGGTGGAGCCGAGGGGAGTCGAACCCCTGACCTCTACATTGCGAACGTAGCGCTCTACCAACTGAGCTACGGCCCCACATCCCTGCGCCAGGGAGGCGGCACATAAGGTCCGGCCCCTTGGGGTGTCAAGCACGCGGGCGGCGCGATTCTTGCAGCTTCGCGGGCCATGGACGCGCCGATCGCCGCACCCCCGAGCCCGCGCCAAAGCGTCGAATTGTTCGGCCAGGCGATGGACCTGGTCACGCCGGGCGAGGTGCTGGCCCGCATCGCCGCGGCCGCTGAGGGCGGACCCCGGGCGCTGATCGCCAACCACAATCTCCACAGCCTCTATCTCTGCCGCCGCGAGCCCGCGATGGCGGCGCTCTACGCCCGCGCCGACCTGGTCGAGATCGACTCCCGGCCGCTGATCGCCTGGGGCCGGCTGCTCGGCCTGCCGCTGCGCCGCGAGCACCGCTGCACCTATCTCGACTGGCGCGAAGGATTCTGGCGGCTGGCCGACCGGCGCGGCTGGCGGGTCTTCTACCTCGGCGGGGCGCCGGGGGTGGCGGAGGAGGCGGCGCGGCGGCTGGCGGCGCGCTGGCCGGGCGCCAGGATCGCCGTCCGCCACGGCTATTTCGACCGCGGCCCCGGCTCGGCCGAGGACGCGGCCGTGCTGGCCGAGATCGAGGCCTTCGCCCCGCAGGTGCTGCTGGTCGGCATGGGCATGCCGATCCAGGAGACTTGGATCGCCGGACATCTGGACGCCCTTGGCGCGCCCGCCGTGCTGCCGGTGGGCGCCGCATTCGACTATGAGGCGGGGGTGCAGGCCCCGGCGCCCCGGGTGCTGGGCGCCCTGGGACTGGAATGGCTGTTTCGCCTGCTGCTCGACCCCAGGCGGCTGTTCCGGCGCTACCTGGTCGAGCCCTGGAGCCTGATCGGCCCGGCGCTGGCCGACCTGAAGCGCTATCGGCTCGGCTGAGCCCAAGTTGCGGGGCTCGCGAGCGCTGGGCTACAAGGCTGACCGAACCAGGATGGCGCGCACATGGGGCAGTTCCTCTTCTTCATCATCTCCGGCCTTCTGGGCCTGCTCGAGGTGGCGATCCTCATCTGGGCGGTGACCAGCTGGCTGATCGCCTTCAACGTGGTGAACACCCGCCATCCCCTGGTCCGCCAGATCGAGCACATCCTCGACGGCATCGTGCGCCCGGTGCTGGCGCCGATCCGCCGCATCATCCCCAACCTCGGGGCGGTCGATATCAGCCCGATCATCGCGCTGCTGATCATCGAGGGCGCCCGCAGCTATCTGCTGCCCTGGCTGTTCCGGCCGATCATCGCCGCCCTGGGCGGATGAGCCCTGCCCGGCTCGCGGGGCCGCCGGCGCCGCGCGCGGGCCTGTGCCTTGACCTGCCAAAGCCCGCGTCTATACACCGCCCCCTTCGCGGCGCCTGGCTGGGTAGCTCAGATGGTTAGAGCGGAGGATTCATAACCCTCAGGTCGGCGGTTCGATCCCGCCCCCAGCCACCAGCGCAGCGACCCCAAGGCCTCCCCTTCTGGCAGTCGGACGACACGCGATGAATCCTTCCGCCGCCGCTCGCGTTGTGGAGGACGAGGAGAGCGCCATGACCCCGTCCCCACAATCCTATCTGGTGCATCTGCGGCATGGCGCGGGTCGGCGCGCGGTCGCCGGCGAAAGCTTCGAGGATGCGGCCCTGGCCTATCTGGAGGCCTGCCATCCGCCGGCCGACGCGGAGGGCGAGGTCTCGCTGGTGGTCCGCGAAGAGGCCAGCGGATGCGAGCAATGCTTCCGCATCGACGTCGCCAGCGGCCGCGCCGAGCCCTGCTGACTCCGTGGCTCCGGCCGCCCTATAAGGCTTGGTCCAACGGAGCGCTGCCATGGCTGATGGCCAAGCCGAGTCCCAACCGATCCCGAGCCTCGGGCCGCCGCCCGTGGCCGAGCGCGCGAGGTTGATCGGCGAGCTGGCCGCAGCCGCCCGCGCCAGCCACTTCGCCCCGCTCAGGGGCCGCTACGAGGCGACGCCGGTGATCTCGGCGCCCGAGGCGCTGCTGGTCTACCGGGTCGAGAACGGCCGGCTGATCGCCGAGCTGGAGGAGCACGCCCGCCGCCAGGGCCTGGCGCTCGCCGAACTCAGGGCCCGGCAGGAGACGCTGGAGGTGCAGCAGCTGCTGCACGGCTTCCTCGCCGCCAAGGCCGCTTCCGCCGAGGGGCCGATCCTGCAGGAGCTGGCCGAGGTCGGCCAGCAGGTCGAGCCGCTGCTGAT
>DATCFQ010000004.1:0-4844 GCA_036509495.1 Caulobacteraceae bacterium | reverse complement strand
CCTGTCCCGATCGGCGAAGGCGAAGGGCCCCGGCGCATTGGGGTCGCCCGGCGGCAGAGGCGGCAGCAGGTGCTTGGTCGCCTGCATCGGCAGGGCCAGCCAGAGATTGTCCTTGGGCTGGCGCCAGCAGGCGAAGTCCAGCCGGCCGCCCGGCTTCAGCGCCCGCCGCAGATTGGTGAAGGCGGCCTCGGGGTTCTCGAAGAACATCACGCCGAAGCGGGAGAACAGCACGTCGAACTGGTGCGGCGCGGACCACACCTGACCGTCTGCCTGTACGAAGCTGGCGTTGGCCACGCCCTTGGCCGCGGCGGCCTCGCGGGCGATGTCCAGCAGCATGGCGGAGGCGTCCAGGCCCAGCACCTCGCCCGGCGCGATGCGGCCGGCGATCTCCAGGCTGGTCTCGCCACAGCCGCAGCCGACGTCGAGCACCGCATCGCCGGCCTTGAAACCCGCCTTCTGCATCGCCGCCCGGCCGATCGGATCGAGCTGCCGGTCCAGCCGCTCGTGCAGCATCGCCCAGGTCCGGCCCATGGCCTCGTTCCACAGCCCGACCTGCTCGGCGTTGGGAGTGTCGGTCATGGTCTGCTCCTGGATTTTTTCCCACTGGAGGGAGAGCCGGATTGGCGCTGAGCGCCGAGACGAAGGAGACGCAAACTGCTACGATTTCATCATGCGGTCACCCAGCGCGACTCATGGCCGGGCCGAAGGGCCCAGGGCCAGGATGAGCCTTCCCAAGGGGGTGCTCCAGATCGCTTTCCCGTCAGGCGGGGCATCGCATTGATTCGCTTCGACGAACGGCTCCTGGACGAGATCAAATCGCGGCTGCGGCTGTCGGACGTGATTGGGCGCACGGTGAAGCTGCGCCGGCAAGGGCGCGAATATGTCGGCCTGTCGCCTTTCACCAAGGAGAAGACCCCCTCCTTCTTCGTCAACGACGACAAGGGCCATTTCTTCGACTTCTCTTCCGGCAAGACCGGCGACCTGATCAGCTTCCTTCAGGAGACCGAGCGGCTGTCGTTCCCCGAGGCGGTCGAGCGGCTGGCGGCCGAGGCCGGCGTGGCCCTGCCGGCGCTGGACCCTCGCGGCGCCGAGGAGGACAAGAAGCGCCAGGGCTTGCAGGACTGGCTGGTGGCGGCGGCGGCCTGGTTCGAAGCCGAGCTGCGCCGGCCGGGCGGGCGCGACGCGCGGGCCTATCTCGAACGGCGGGGTCTCAAGGAAGAGGACTGCAAGCGCTTCGGCCTCGGCTATGCGCCGGCCGACCGCACCAAGCTGAAGGACTATCTGATCGCCAAGGGGGCCTTGCCCGCCGAACTGGTGGACTCCGGCCTGCTGATCGCGCCCGAGGACGGTGGCGCGCCTTACGACCGCTTCCGCGAACGCATCATCTTCCCGATCACCGACGGACGGGGGAGGGTGGTCTCCTTCGGCGGCCGGGCGCTGGATCCCAATGCCCGCGCCAAGTACCTGAACGGCCCCGAGACGCCGCTCTTCCACAAGAGCCGGGTGCTCTACGGCCTGGCCGAGGCGAGGAAGCTGCAGCAGGCCGCCGGCGAGGGCGCGCCGGTGGTGGTGGTCGAAGGCTATATGGACGTGATCGCCTGCCAGCGCGCCGGCATCGCCGGGGTGGCGGCGATGGGCACCGCCCTGACCGAGGAGCAGATGGAGGCGCTGTGGAAGCTGCATCCGGAGCCCACCCTCTGTTTTGACGCCGACACCGCCGGCCGGCGGGCCGCCAGCCGGGCCATCGACCGCGCCCTGCCGCTGCTCCGGCCCGGCAAATCCTTCCGCTTCGCCCTGCTTTCAGGCGGCAAGGACGCCGACGACGTGCTGCGCGAGCAGGGCGCCGCGGCGCTGAAGGCCCAGCTTTCGCAGGCGCATCCGTTCGTGGAGGCCCTGTTCGTCCGCGAGCGCGATCTGGAGGCGCTGGACACGCCCGAGCGTCGCACCGCCCTGAAGGGACGCCTTCGCCAGGCCGCCCAGCAGATCGGCGATCGCGAGCTGGCCGGGGCCTATCGCGAAGAGCTTGCCGTCCGCTTCGACGCCGCCTTTCCGCGCGCCCAAGGTGCGCCCGCGTTCCGAGCGGCCTTCCAGCCCGGGCCCCGCAGCGGCCGCCGCGGCATCCGGCCGGGGAGCGAATCCTGGCCGATTCCGTCGACGCCCGAGGCGAGAGCCGCGGCCAAACGCCTCTCCCATTCGCCCGAACTGCTCTCGGCCGCCCTGGCCAAGGCCGTGCTCGACGACCCTGCGCGGCTCGACGCCTGCCTGGAGTCCTTCGAGGCGGCCGGTTTCGGCGATCCGGCGCTGGAGCCCTTGGCCCAGGAAATCACCCGCCTGAGACTGGAGGCGGACGTCCTTGACAGAGGGGCCCTCGCTCGCCATCTGGCGCAGAAGGGATTTGGCGTCCTGCTGGGTGAAATCGACGAGGCCGCCGCAAGGTCCGGCGCGCCTTTCCTGGATGCGGACCGCCCGCTCGCTGACGCCAGAACCCTGTGGTCGCACGCCTTCGAGTCCCTGACCCGGATGGCGGCTCTCGAAGATGCGCTGGCGTCGGCCAAGGCCGACCTGGGCGATGCCGGTGGCGCAGCTACGCTGGTGCGGCTGAAATCGGAACGGGACGCCCTGAAGCGGGCGATCCGAACCGGATCGATTTGGTCGGACGGCGCTGAACATGGTTAAGCGCTGGTCCGAAACTTGCATTTCTTCCGGCGGAACGAGCCGGAAGCGGAGACCTGAATGAGCACGACCACCGCTGAGACGCCCGAGGTCGAAACGACCTCCGACGGCCCGCTTCTCGACCTGACCGATGCCGGGGTCAAGAAGTTCATCAAGCAGGCCAAGGCCCGCGGCTATGTGACCATGGACGAGCTGAACAAGGTTCTGCCGTCCGAGGAAGTCACCTCCGAACAGATCGAAGACACCCTCGCCATGCTCAATGAGATGGGGGTCAACGTGGTCGAGAATGAGGAGCAGGCCGAGGAAGGCGAGGTCACCGACGTCACCGTCCGCGAGGACACCCAGGTGGTCGAGACCGCCAAGGAAGCCACCTACGACCGCACCGACGATCCGGTGCGGATGTATCTGCGCGAGATGGGCTCGGTGGAGCTGCTCTCCCGCGAGGGCGAGATCGCCATCGCCAAGCGCATCGAGGCCGGCCGCGACACCATGATCCGGGGTCTGTGCGAAAGCGCCCTGACCTTCGAAGCCATCATGGTCTGGCGCGAGGAACTGGCCTCAGGCCGCATCCTGCTGCGCGAGGTCATCGACCTGGAGCAGACCTATGGCGCCGGCGTCCCCGGCCCCGACGGGATCATCCCCGCGACCGGCGAAGCGGCTCCGGTCGCCGAGGTCGCGCCTGCTCCGGCGCCGGCTCCGCCCGCGGACGGCGAACAGGCGGCCGAGGCTGCCGCCGAGGGCGACGCGGAAGGCGAGAACGAGGACGAGTTCGACGACGGCGCGGGTCCGTCCGTCTCGGCCATGGAGGCCGAGTTGCGCGAGGGGGTCATGGCCACCCTCGACGCCATCGCGGCCGAGTTCGAAGCCTTCCGCCGCCTGCAGGAGCGGCTGGTCCAGCGCCGGCTGTCCGGCGAGGACCTGCACCAGGCCGACCGCGCCGATTACAACGCCCGTTCCGGCGCCATCATCCTGCACCTGAAGACGCTGAAGCTGAACAACAACCGCATCGAGGCACTGGTCGATCAGCTCTATGCGATCAACCGTCGCCTGGTCGGGCTGGAAGGCCGGCTGCTGCGCCTGGCCGATTCCTACGGCATCTCCCGCGTCGAGTTCCTGCGCGCCTATCTGGGCGCCGAACTCGATCCGCAATGGTCGGACCGGATGAAGGCCGGCGGGGTGCGCTGGACCAAGTTCGTCGAGAACGACGCCCACCAGATCGGCGACATCCGCCAGGAGGTCGCCGCCCTGGCCCAGGAGACCGGCGTGCCGGTCGACGACTTCCGCCGCATCGTCCAGACGGTGCAGAAGGGCGAGCGCGAGGCGCGCCAGGCCAAGAAGGAAATGGTCGAGGCCAACCTTCGCCTGGTGATCTCCATCGCCAAGAAATACACCAATCGCGGCCTGCAGTTCCTGGACCTGATCCAGGAGGGCAACATCGGCCTGATGAAGGCGGTCGATAAGTTCGAGTACCGCCGCGGCTACAAGTTCTCCACCTACGCCACCTGGTGGATCCGCCAGGCGATCACCCGCTCGATCGCCGACCAGGCGCGCACCATCCGCATCCCGGTGCACATGATCGAGACGATCAACAAGATCGTCCGCACCTCGCGCCAGATGCTGCACGAGATCGGCCGCGAGCCGACCCCCGAGGAGCTGGCCGAGAAGCTGGCCATGCCTCTGGAGAAGGTGCGCAAGGTGCTGAAGATCGCCAAGGAGCCGATCTCGCTCGAAACCCCGATCGGGGACGAGGAGGACAGCCACCTCGGCGACTTCATCGAGGACAAGAACGCCATCCTGCCGATCGATGCGGCGATCCAGAGCAATCTGCGAGAGACCACCACCCGGGTGCTGGCCTCGCTGACCCCGCGCGAGGAACGCGTGCTCCGCATGCGCTTCGGCATCGGCATGTACACCGACCACACCCTGGAAGAAGTCGGCCAGCAGTTCTCGGTGACCAGAGAGCGCATCCGACAGATCGAGGCGAAAGCGCTGCGGAAGCTGAAGCATCCGTCGAGGAGCAGGAAGCTGCGGTCGTTCCTCGACAATTGATGGTCTTCATCCTGAGGAGCCGCGCAAAGCGCGGCGTCTCGAAGGATGGCGGCTAGATGCTTCGAGACGCGCGTTCCGCGTTCCTTAGCATGAGGAAAGAGGATTGGCAGATCCGGGCTTGA
>DATCFQ010000003.1:0-3681 GCA_036509495.1 Caulobacteraceae bacterium | reverse complement strand
GGGCGCGGCCTGCCCGGCCTTTCTGGCCGCCGGGTCGCGATCGTTCCGGTCCGCTGGGTCCTCGCCGGGGCAGGCGCGGTGGTCGTCTTGATCCCGCTCGTGGCCTTCGCCTACGCCCAGCGTGCTGCCCTGGCCTGGATGACCGGCGCGCCGAACATCCGCAACGCCAGCCTCAGCCTGGCGCGGCTCTGGGCGGGCTCTCATCTATTCTGGCCGGTCTTCGGCCTGGCGGCCTTCGGTGTCGCCGCGGGCGCCATCGCGTCCAGGCGCGCTCGGGCGCCGCTCACCCCCAGTGTCGTCGCGCTTGCGTGGTTGCTGCTGCCGCCGACGATCCTGCTGGTGGTATCCCTCGTCGACCCCCTCTACGACGGCAGGTACGTGGAGTTCTGCCTGCCCGCGCTGGCCATTCTGGTGGCGTGGGGGCTGACCTGGCTCGCGCGCGTGATCGCGGTTCCGCTGCGCCGGGCAGGGCTAGCGTGGGTGGGCTGGCTGCCTTCCGCCGCCGTTATGGGGCTGCTCGCCTTCCTCCTCGTCTGTGCGGCCGCTCCGATACGGCTGGCGACCTCCCGGCCCGACAACCTCGCGTCGGACTCTCAGATCGTCGCGGCTAATGCCAGGCCGGGGGATATCGTCTTCTTCATCCCGATGAGCTACCGGCCGATCGAGGATGAATTCCCGGCCCAGTGGGCGAAGGTTCATGACATCGCGCTGGCCGAGTCCCCGGTCGCCTCCGACACGCTCTACGGCACCGACGTGAGCGCGGCCGAGCTGTTGAAGCGGTTCACCCGCGTAACGCGGGTCTGGGTCTACTCCGCACCGTCGAACGCCGCCTACCTGGACTCGTCCAGGGCGACGCCCGTGGACCTGGAAGAGGAGCTGCTGGTCTCCCGCATGCAACTGGTCCGCCAGCGGCGCGACGGCGACAAGATGCTGTCCCTCTACCAGCGGCCATTACTCGCCCGCGTAGATATAGAGGGGATATCCAAAGAGGTCGTGGGTGCGCAACGTTCGGCCGCCGACGTTGACGATTTTGTTCTCGGAAACGGCACGTATCCGGTAGAGCGCCGTAATAGTCCGCACGTCCCCCTTGACGCCACCGTGGCGAACGAGGATGTCGACCGGCGTCGCGTAGTCGTCCCGGGATGTTCCAACCTCGATGCCTGCCCCTTGCCTCGCCCCAACCGCTTTCAACTTACTAAGGAGCATGTTCAGCGCGGTTAGCATCGAAGAGGCATGTTCCGTCGGGCCATTGTCCCAGTACCCCTCGAGCAGGTAGACGAACATGCCCGCCGCGTCGTGGTCGTCCGCCTGGTCCGCATCGCGCGACGACGGGCGCTCAATAGGGTTCGATACCCAGACCGCGACTTCGCGCAGACCTCGTGGCGCGTTAGCCTCGTCGCATTGAAAGATCACTTTCCTTGCCCTCATCGACTCGAGGACAAATGCGAAGCCTCCTTTTTCAGCATCCTCCGATGACACGGGACGGGTCGTGCGTAGCTGACCCGATTTCTGGAGATGCCGGGTCACGGACTGGATAAGCTCATGATCATTGGCCGCGCGTGCCGTTGCCGTCTGCTGAACCTCGACCGTAGGTCCGGCTAGGCCCAGAGCGACCTTCCACTGCGGCTGCTTTGTGGACGACATCGTCGCACGGATCTGTTCGGCGTAGCTTGTCAGCCTGGGGCGGTCAACGTAGAGATAATCGAGGAGCATCAGTAAACTCTCCCTGGGATGCAGGATGTTGTCGGCTGGCTTATGCGCGGTCCCGCAGCTCGACGATTGTGTGATAGTACTTCGTGAGTTCGGATTGCTCGTCGCGTGGCAACGCCTTTCCTTCGGGCGAGGCCAGCCAAGCCTGAAGCACGTCGATTACTTGATCGCGTACGCTGGCGTCTCGCGGCGCCCCATTGGCCATCAGAATCCCCAGAACCGTTCTGCTGACCCAATCCCGGCTGCCGACGCTTGCGCCGTGGTTCATCGCATCGATCGCCGCTAGGCCATGGTGCAAAGCTTTGTCCTGGGCGTCATTGTCACTGTCCCAGTCATCAGCCGATTGCCACAAGGTGGTGAACGCCACCGCCGCGTTGTAGTCAGCCGTTGCACGCATGGCCGCCGCCTGGCGCGGCAGCAACGAGAGTGCGCTCTCTAGGTGCGTGGCGGCGCGCCTCAATGTATCCACGTCGACACCGTGGCTCTGGGATTGCGCCGCGAGCGCTGCTCCGATCTTGAGGTGCGCGCCGCCCGCCGTGGCTGGGAATTGACCGGGATCGATGTGCTGAAGCACGGCCTCGGACTGCCGGATTCCGTCCTGGCTGTCGCCCGCTTCATCGGACGCCACCGACTGCCGCAGCGCGAACAGCGCCGCCTGAGCCTCCTGCTTCGACCCCGTGTCGTGTGAGAAGGCGCGGCGACTGAGCTCCATCAGTTCGCCAATTTCGGGCGTGTCCGGCAAGCTGCGCGATCCTTCCGTCGGATCGAGCAGGCACTCCAGGACAAGCATGTCGATGACGTTCGGTGCCAGTTCCCCCTCCTTCAGCTTGGATAGCAAATCGAGAAAATCGGCAGGTCTCACGACTGGACTACGGCCGAAGGTAAGCCCTTTGGATTTCCTTCCTTGGACTGACTGATTTTTTCTACCCTTGCTCAACTAACCTCTCCTTTAATTCACATTTACGTACAAATTTAACCGCTGCGAGCGCCGCGATCCGTTGGGTTACGCTAGTGCAGCCTAGCTTAGTGAAAACGACATCTACAGGCACCGGGCTAGGTTTTGGCCGTCGCAGCCGCCGGTACTTCAATTCAGGGCCGTGGAGGCAAGCATTTAATTGCATGTGCTGGCGGAATCGCCTTGTTCGACCGGAGGATCCGGGCGTCTGGCGAGGGATACTTGTCCGATGACGCCGCCGTTGCCTGGACCCGTGCTGCTGGACGAGGTGACACTGCGCCGGTCGTCAGTCGTCGCGAACTGCGCGATGAATCGGGAACGGCAGCTCGCCGGGGTCAACAGTTACGCCCGTGAGCTGGGATTCAACCCGCTTAAGACGATCACGGAGCAGATCCGTTCCAGCAGCCACGCCCAGCCGGGGGCAGCGGCGTGGCTCGATCTATGCTGCGGATCCGGTCGCGCGCTGGTGCAGGCCGCCCAACAGCTGAACCAGGCCGGGCTCGGCGGCCAGGCGACCCTCATAGGCGTCGACCTGGTCGACACCTTCGAGCCTCCCGCGCAGCCACTGCCCGGCCTGGAATTGGTCTGCGCGTCGGTCGCCGACTGGCAGCCCGCACAGCGCTTCGACCTCATCACTTGCGTGCACGGATTGCACTACATCGGCGACAAGCTGGGCCTTCTCGCCCGCGCCGCCAGTTGGCTGACACCCACCGGACGCCTGGTAGCAGACCTGGACCTGGCGGCGGGCATTTGCCTAGACGGCGTGTCCACCAGCAGGCAGGTCCTGTTCCGCTTGCGCCGAGCCGGTTTCACCTACAACGGCCGCCGGCACCAGATAACCTGCATCGGCGCGCGCGAGGTCCGCCTCCCGTACACCTACCTCGGCGCCGACGACCGCGCCGGGCCTGGCTACACCGGTCAGCCTGCAGTCTGCTCGCACTACGCCGAGAGCTCGCCGGTCGCATAGCTCCGGCCGCTCGTTCCGCCGCGAGTCACTAGGTCTTGACCGTGACGAG
>DATCFQ010000002.1:0-3495 GCA_036509495.1 Caulobacteraceae bacterium | reverse complement strand
CATTCGCCCTGCACCTTCTGGCGCCGCTGGCCTGGCTGGTGCTCGCCTATTGCTGGATCTGCATCCTTTCCAAGAGGCTGCACGACGCCGGGCGCAGCGGCTGGCTGGTCCTGGTTCCGTTCGTGGTCGGCTGCGCCGCGGTCGTCATTTCGCTGGTCGTCGGCGGCGTCGCGGTCATCTGGGCGATCGCCACGGGCGGGGGCGCGGGGCTCGACCCGTCCTCATGGGCGGTGTTCTGGGGCTCGCTCGGAACCGCGGCGGCGCTGTGGGGCATCGCCGGCCTGGTGAAGCTGGTCTTCCTGCTGTGGGTCGGGCTCAGCGCCGGCGGGACGGGCGACAACCGCTATGGTCCCTCGCCCGCGCCCTGGATTCGGCCCGCTCAACCGCCAGCCGCAGCTTAGCCGCGATCCTTGCCGAGTTCCGGCGCCTGGAAGTCCAGCGCATCCTCGGGGTCTTCCAGAGAATCCTCCGAAACCGTCTGGTCGCGGATCGAGACGCCCGCTTCGTGGACGCTGTCGGGATCGCCGGTGACCAGCGGGTGCCAGGACGGCAGGCCGCGCCCCTCGTGCAGCCGGCGGTAGGCGCAACTCGGCGGCATCCAGGCCAGGGCGTCGATGTTCCAGGGCGTCAGCTTGATACAGTCCGGCACATGCGCCTTGCGGTTCACATAGTCCTTGCACCGGCACAGGTGCTGGTCGAGCAGCTTGCAGGCGACGCGGGTGGGGATGACCTCGCCGGTCTCCTCGTCCTCGAAGCGGATCAGGCAGCACAGGCCGCAGCCGTCGCAGAGGCTCTCCCACTCCGCGGCGGACATCTGTTCGAGGGACTTGGTCCGCCAGAAGGGCTTTTCGGCCATGGAGGGTGCGTCCTAGACCCTTCGGGCTTTTCGACCAATGCTTGGTCGTGACCGATCGTTTCCCAGAGTCAGAGCCCCAGAGCGTGACCTTTCGCGCGGACCTGCCCACCCGCCGGCTGCTGAGGCGGCGCACGCGGCTGCGGATCGTCGCCGGCGTGGTCGTGGCGCTGCTGCTGGTCCTGGTGGTCGCCTGGATCCAGCTGAGCTGGCTGTCCGGCCTGCCGAACGTGCCGTCGGCCGACGCCCTCTGGTCGCTGAACCGGGCGCCCGGCATGACCTTCCTGGACCGCAAGGGAGCGACCATCGCGGTGCGCGGGCCACGCCACGGCCGCCGCGTCAGCCTGGCCGAGCTGCCGGCCTATGTGCCGCGGGCCTTCCTGGCGGCGGAGGATCGGCGGTTCTACCAGCACGGAGCGGTGGACTGGCTGGGGGTGTTGCGCGCCGCCTTCGCCGACGCCCGCGCCGGCGCCCCGGTGCAGGGCGGCTCGGGCCTGACCCAGCAGCTGGCCAAGACCCTGTTCCTGGGCCCCGACCACACCTTGAAGCGAAAGCTGCAGGAGGCGGTGCTGGCCATGCGGCTCAGCCATCGCCTGAGCAAGGACCAGATCCTCGAACTCTATCTGAACCGGATCTTCTTCGGCTCCAGCGCCTATGGCGTCGAAGCCGCCTCGGAGACCTATTTCGACAGGCCGGCCAGCGCCCTCACCCTCTCGGAGGCGGCCTTGCTGGCGGCCCTGCCCAAGGCGCCTTCGCGGCTGTCTCCCGTCGCCGACATGCCGGCGGCCCTGGCCCGCTCGCACCTGGTGCTGCAGCGGATGGTCGCCGCCGGCTGGATCGACCAGGCCGCCGAGCGCGACGCCCTGGCCTCGCCGCCCCGGCTCGCCCCCGAGCCGCCCGAGGACGAGGACTTCGGCTATGTGCTGGACCTGGCCCAGACCGAGGCGACCGCCCTGGCCAGGGGCAAGGCGCCGGACCTGATCGTCCAGCTCTCGATCGACAGCGGCCTGCAGACCACCGCCGCCCAGATCGCCCGGCGGGTGATGGAGAGCCAGGGTCGCGCGGCGGGCGCCGGCCAGGCCGCCCTGGCGGCGCTCGGCCCCGACGCCGACATCCTGGCCCTGGTCGGCGGCCTCGACCACCGCTTCAGCCGTTTCGACCGGGCGGTGCAGGCGCTGCGCCAGCCCGGATCGGCGTTCAAGCCGCTGGTCTATGCCGCGGCCCTTGAGGCCGGGATCAAGCCGACCGACATCCGCCAGGACGCGCCGATACGGCTCGGCCCCTGGGCGCCGGAGAACTATGGCGGCGGCTATGCCGGACCGGTGACGGTGGAGGACGCCCTGGTCCGCTCGATCAACACCGTGTCGGTGCGGCTGGCGCAGGAGATCGGAACCCCACGCATCGCCGAGCTCGCCAGCCGCTTCGGGATCGGGGAGCTGCCGCCCCGGCCCGAGCTCTCGGTGGCGCTCGGCGCCTACGAGACCAGCCTGGTGGAGCTGACCTCGGCCTATCAGGTGTTCCAGCAGGGCGGACGGCGGCAGGAACCCTGGCTGATCTCGCAGATCACCACCTCTTCGGGACAAATCGTCTATTCCCGGCCCCCCGCGGCCCCACAAGCGGTTTACCCGGCGGCGCTGAACGTCCAGATGGTGCGTATGCTCGAAGGCGTCATCACCCGCGGCACCGGCCGCCGCGCGGCCCTTGGGCGCCCCGCCGCCGGCAAGACCGGCACCAGCCAGGCCTGGCGCGACGCCTGGTTCGTCGGCTTCACCCCCGAACTGGTCGCCGGCGTCTGGGTCGGCAATGACGACGATCGGCCGATGAACAAGGTCGCCGGCGGCGATCTGCCCGCCGACATCTGGCGCCGCTTCATGCTGGCCGCCGAGGCCGGCCTGCCGGTCCGGGACTTCGCCTTCGCGCCCGGCCCCGCTTCGCCCGCCGCGCCCGCCAGCGACGCCCCCGCGGTCGGCGAACGCGCCCAATTCTACCGCGGCCTGAGCCAGGACTTCGCCGAGACGGCCGCGGGCGAGGCCGGCCGATGAGCCGTCCGCCGGTCGTGGCGCTGAAGAACGTCCGCCTGCAGGACGGGCCGATGCATTTGTTCGATGGCGTCGACCTGGCGCTGGAGCCGCGCGCCCGCGCCTGCCTGGTCGGCCGCAACGGCGCCGGCAAATCGACCCTGATGCGCATCCTCTCGGGCGAGGCGGACCCCGACAGCGGCGAGCGCGCGGCCCAGCCCGCGGCGCGGATCGTCCGCGTGCCGCAGGAGCCGCTGATCACCGGTGCGCGGCTGCTCGATTACGTCACCCTGGGCGACGCGCCGGCGCACCGCGCCGAGGCGGAGCTGGAGGCCTTCGGGCTGGATCCCGAGCGTGTCGCCAAGGGCCTCTCCGGCGGGGAGATCCGCCGCGCCGCCCTGGCCCGCGCCTTTGCCGAGGACCCCGACGTCCTCTTGCTCGACGAGCCGACCAACCACCTCGACATCCTGGCCATCGAAGGACTGGAGGTCCGGCTGAAACAGGCCCGCGCGGCGCTGCTGATCGTCAGCCACGACCGCGCTTTCCTGAGCCAGATGACCGGCGCCTGCTTCTGGCTGGAGGGCCGGCAGGTGCGCCGGCTCGACCAGGGCTTCGCCGCCTTCG
>DATCFQ010000001.1:0-3355 GCA_036509495.1 Caulobacteraceae bacterium | reverse complement strand
CCAGCGTCTGTGGACCCAGGCCCTGGCCCTGTTTCGGCCCGACACCTATCGCCCTGTCAATGTGGGCGAGGATGAGAGCCGAGCCTGGATCGCCGTGCTGAAGGCTATGTCGTCCGGCGATGCCGCGGCCAAGCGAAACGCCGCGCGTCTTCTGGCGGCGCTCCCCGCACGTCCGTCGAGCGCCTCGAACCCGCCGCATCTCGTCTACTCGCCTGGCGACCAGATCGGAATGCTGGCGATCCTCGGCGCGAACGACGAAGCCTTCGCCGGGGCGGCCGCCTACCTCCAGAAGGACAGCCTGGCCGACAGCTCGTTCCTGTTCTGGCCCGGTCTCGCCGCCTTCCGGCGCGACAAGCGGTTCTGGCCGTTCGTGACCAGCATCGGTCTGGTCGACTATTGGCGTGCGACCGGCAAGTGGCCGGATTTCTGTTCGGAGTCGGGGCTCCCCTACGACTGCAAGGCCGACGCGGCCAAGCCCGGCCTTGGCCGACCTACCGCTCCAGCACCCGGAAGGTGAACGGATAGTCGTCGCCCTCGCCGGCGGAGTGGTGCTCGCGGCGGACCTCGGTCCAGCCGGTGAAGTCGAAATCGGGCAGCGTCACGTCGCCCTCGGGGTCGGCCTCCACCTCGGTGAAATAGAGCCGCCGCGCCTTGGGGAAGGCGGCCTGGGCGACCGCCGCGCCGCCGATGACGCAGACCTCATCGGCGCCGTCCTCTTCCGCCTGCTCGCGGGCGATCTGCACCGCCTCGCCCAGGGTTTGGCAGACCAGCGCCCGCTGCGGCTCGAAGCTGCCGTCGCGCGACAGCACGATGTTGGTGCGGCCGGGCAGGGGCTTGATCGGCAGGGAGTCCCAGGTGCGGCGGCCCATGATGATCGGCTTGCCCAGGGTCAGGGCCTTGAACATGGCGAGGTCGGTCTTCAGCCGCCACGGCAGAGCGCCGTCCTTGCCGAACACGCCGTTGCGGGCGCGGGCGATGGGTCCGAGGGTGAGGCGGATCAAACGGCTATCGGGGCCTTGATGGCGGGATGGGCCTGATAGCCCTCGAGACGGAAGTCCTCATAGTCGAAAGCGAACAGGTCTGTCTTGGGCCCCAGGGTCATGGTGGGGAAGGCGAAGGGCTCGCGTTCGAGCTGCGTCTTCGCCTGGTCCAGGTGGTTCAGATAGAGGTGCAGGTCGCCGAAGCTGTGGACGAATTCGCCGGGCTCCAGCCCGGTGATTTTGGCGACCATAAGGGTCAGCAGGGCATAGCTGGCGATGTTGAACGGCACGCCCAGGAACAGGTCGGCCGAGCGCTGGTAGAGCTGGCAGGACAGCTTTCCCTCCGCCACGAAGAACTGGAACAGGCAGTGGCAGGGCGGCAGGGCCATGTCGTCGACGTCCGCCGGGTTCCAGGCGGTGACGATGTGGCGGCGGCTCTCGGGGCGGGCGCGGATGTTTTCGACCACCTTGGCGATCTGGTCGATGCTCCGCCCGTCCGGGGCCTGCCAGGATCGCCACTGCTTGCCGTAGACCGGGCCGAGCTCGCCCGAGGCGTCGGCCCATTCGTCCCAGATGCTGACCCCGCGCTCCTGCAGCCAGCGCACGTTGGTGTCGCCGCGCAGGAACCACAGCAGCTCCAGGATGATCGATTTCAGGTGCAGCCGCTTGGTGGTGAGCAGCGGAAAGCCCTGGGCGAGGTCGAAGCGGATCTGGCGGCCGAACACGCCGAGCGTGCCGGTGCCGGTGCGGTCCTCGCGGCGGACGCCATGCTCCAGCACGTCGGCCAGCAGGCCGAGGTACTGCCGCTCCGGGTGCCCGGGCGGCGTTGAAGGGAACAGGCGGACGGCGGCGGTCATGGGAACGCTGATTGTCGGCCGAATCTGGCGCTGGGCCAAGCGGCTTGACGCCGGCCTAGCCCGCGAAGCCGCCGTCATCGAGGAAGGCCTGTTCCTCGGGAGTGGTAATCCGGCCCAGGCATTTGTTCCGGTGCGGGAAGCGGCCGAAGCGGCGGATGATGTCGCGGTGCACGTTCGCCCAGTGCAGGGTGTCGGCGTCGCCGGTCGCGGCCTTGTGGGCCTCGCAGAGTTCGATGCCGCGGTCCTGGACCTCGATCCGTTCGGAATGCTCGAACGGCAGATAGAAGAACGGCCGAAACTCGGGCCCCACCTCCTGGTCGAAGCCGCGCTCGATGGCCCGCCGCGCCGTCGCATAGGCGAGGGGATCGGTGGCGAAGGCGTGGGCCGAGCCGCGGTAGAGGTTGCGGGGAAACTGGTCGAGCAGGATCAGGAGCGCAAGCCCGCCCTCGGCTGTCTCGGCCCAGTCCGCGAGTTCGCCGCGGGAGGCCTGGAGGTGCAGTCCCTCGAAGCCGCCGCGGATCGCCCGATCGAAGGCGTCGTCCTTGGCGAACCACAGCTTGGGTCCGGCCTTGCGCCAGAAGGCGACGACATCGGTGGCGCTCTTGGCGTCTTCGGTCATGGCCGGGTTCTAGCGCCTCGCGGGTTGGGCTAATGTTGCCGTCAGATTTCAGGAACGGCAGATAACCGCGCGTTCAAAGCCGGTTCATGTCAACTCTGTGCATTGTCCATCCTAAGTACGGCCGATCTCGGCCCGCGCTCGAAGGGAGCACGCTATGAAGACACTTCTGATCACGGTCGCGGCGTTGGCGCTGACAGGCGGCGCGGCGTCGGCGCAACAGCAAGGCGACTCCAGCCAATGGCAAGGCCACAAGAACGGCCAGGGCCAGAGCCAAGGTCAAGGCGGCCATAGCCAGGGGCAGAACCAGGGCCAGAGCCATCAAGTCGCCCAGCCGCAGGCCAAACCCGCTCAGGCTCAGCAGTCCGGTGGCCGGCCTGACTGGAACGCCTATTACAAGAACAATCCCGACCTGCAGCGCGCCTATAAGCAGAACCAGCAGTCGCCGACTTATCACGAGAGCATCGACGCCTTCGCCGCGCGCCACTACGCCGAGCACGGCAAGGCCGAGGGCCGCCAGGTGCCAACGGTCCAGGGCGGCGGCCAGGGTCAGGCTCAGTCCCACCCAGGCATGCACTACGACCAGTCATCGGGGTGGATACCGGATCAGCGTCAGTCTCGTGGCCAGGGCCAGGACCGCTATCGCAGCTACCAGCGCAACACCACCGCCCAGCGGCGCTTCCGCCTTCCGGAATATCGTTGGCCGCAGGGCTCGGCCTATCGCCGGTTCAGCTACGGCCAGATCCTGCCGCGGATCTTCTTCGGCCAGAACTACTGGCTCTATGACTACAGCAACTACGGCCTGCCTTACCCGCCGCCGGGCGCCGCCTGGGTCCGCTACGGACCGGACGCCCTGATGATCGACCGCTCCACCGGCGAGATCATCGAAGTGGTCTACGGCG